>NZ_CP019225.1:2894673-2946479 GCF_010222815.1 Synechocystis sp. CACIAM 05
ATTTATACACCTCAGTTATTGAGAAACTTCCATTGCTGATTTGACAAATTGAAGAAGGCAGTAATGGCTTTAGGAGACCTTATTATTGCTCCAATTATTTTACCTTCCCACCTACACTGATAGAAGAGCGATAGGTTTTCGACAGGCTTATTTGGTAGCTTTTTTGAATTTGGGATTCTTCCCCAGGTGAGCCATGGGGATTCTAATTCGCCCTGGCTGTTTATGGTGATAGTAGAATCGGCCCTCGGCATTCCTTAACAGGTAAACTTTTTCCACTAACCATCTGTTGCTCCTAACAAACAACAAAAGGGGAGCGGAAAAACCGACCCCCTTGAAGATAGTTACTATTTTTTGCCAGTTTGATGACAATTAATTTGCCTGCAGTCGGTGAAAGGATAAATTTTATCCTTCCAGCCCAGACGAATTATTCAGGGACAGTGGCACCGGAGACAGCACTACCAAAGGAATCAGTTTCCTTAACAAAGCCAGTGTAAGCTTCCATGCCGTGCTCGCCGATGTCCAAACCGATCATTTCTTCTTCGCCGGACACCCGGATGCCCATAGTTTGCTTGAGGATAGCCCAAACAACGAAGCTGAAGATGGCGGTGAAAGCACCGATCGCCAGAATACCAACGATTTGAATGATTAACTGGTTGATGCCGCCGCCGTAAAACAAGCCCTTCTCCATGTTGAAGAAGCCCACTGCCAGGGTTCCCCAAACACCGTTGACCAAGTGAACAGAAATGGCACCCACGGGGTCATCAATTTTAATTTTGTCGAAGAAGGCAACGGAGTAGACCACCAAAATTCCAGCGATACCGCCAATGATGACAGACCCCCAGTAGGATACTCCAGCACAACCAGCGGTAATACCCACCAGTCCAGCCAGTACACCGTTGATTACCATGGTCAAATCAGGCTTACCATCTTTGAGCCATGAGGTAAAAGTAGCGGTGAGACCACCAGCAGACGCAGCAAGGTTAGTGGTAACGGCAATGTAGGCACAGGCTTGATCGGCGGCTAATTGGGAACCGGGGTTAAAACCGAACCAGCCGATCCAGAGAATTAGACAACCAAGCATGGCAAAACCCATGTTGTGGCCAGGGATAGCGCCGGGTCGGCCATCGACAAATTTACCTAAGCGGGGACCGAGAAGGAAAGCTCCAGCCAAAGCAGCCCAACCACCAACGGAGTGAACTACAGTGGAACCAGCAAAGTCCATAAAGCCCATGGTGTAAAGCCAGCCGCCGGCATCCCAAACCCAGTGACCAGTGATGGGATAGGCAATACCAACCAACAGAACACTGAAGATCAAAAACTCATTAAACTTGATCCGCTCAGCTACAGCACCGGAAACAATGGTGGCGGCGGTAGCAGAGAACGCAACCTGGAACAAGAAGAATACTGCTACGGGCAACCCTTCTGGAAATGGGCTTAATCCATAGTTGGTGTGGTCGCCGCTCAGGAAAAATCCCCCGAAACCGACGAAGGGATTGCCACTGCTGCCGAACATCAAGGAAAAACCGATCGCCCAGTAAGCTATGGTGGCCAAGGCGAAAACGATCAGGTTTTTGGTCAGGATGTTAACGGCATTTTTTTGCCGGCAAAGGCCGGTTTCCAACATCCCAAAACCAGCGTTCATGAAGATAACCAGAATGGCGGCTATCAAAATCCAGATGGCATTAAGGGTTCCCTGGAGAGTGGCAACATTTTCGTTAACGGTTTCAACGGTGATGTTGACAATTTCTGTGTCTTGGGCGATCGCCGCGGCGTTCCAGATTGCCACAATCAGGGCTGTTAAGGGAACACAGGCCAACCAGGGAGAATTAATTTTACGGCGTACAAAGCGAAAAAGGGATGACTTTTCTGCCTCCGTACGCGAGGAATGTGTCCGATTAACAGGACTCCTCTCACCCACATTTAGTTTAGACAATATCGAATTAGACATTTTGTACTTTAATCTACATTGTTCTACGAAAGTCCGCCCCCACCCATTTCTCCCAAATTATTAAGCCAGCTCTGTGATAGTGCCCTGCCATAGATTTGGTCGAAGAATAGAAGAAACTAGACTTTTTCGGACATCAAACCATTAGAGTATTCAATTTTTACATGATTGTTTTCTGTATGATTTACTACTTTTCAAATGGAAAATTCGGTGTAAACCTGTGAACTTTAGTGGCTCCCCTGCTTTTACCCATGGGGTTAATCGTCTTTTTGTACTATCAGTCCCTTGGTGTCTGGATTTCTTTCAACAAAGTACGGATTAGATCGCCAATTTCTCTCCAGGCTTTGGTTTCTACTAAATGGGGGGGGAATAGCTGTCCAGATAGGCCAACGGCGATCGCTCCGGCCGCTAGGAAAGCTTGGGCATTTGCCAAAGTTACCCCTCCGGTGGGAATAAGGGGAATTTGGCCGAGGGGACCTTGGAGAGCTTGAATGTAGTCCACTCCTCCCAAGGTTTTAATAGGAAAAACTTTGACGGCGGTGGCTCCCCTCTGCCAGGCTTGGACAATCTCCGTGGGGGAAAAGGCACCGGGAATAATGGGGATGCCATGGGCCACGGCGCTGGTAATTAATTCTGGCTCACTGTGGGGGGTAAAGCAAAATTGGGCTCCACTGGCAACGGCCTGGAGCAAATCCTCCTGAGAGAGGACTGTACCCGTACCAATGGCACAATGGGGAAATTGATGACGCAGGTGAGCAATGGTTTCCCCCGGCTGGTCACTGTTCCAGGTAATTTCCACTAGTCCTATGCCTGCTTCGATGGCCACCTTAGCCAATTGCAGACTTAGGTCGATGGAATCAGTGCGAATAACGGCGATCGCCCGGTGCTGTCGCAACATTTTTAACCATGGCGATCGGAGGGCGGAGATAGCTGACTCCTGGGGGCAACCAAAATCATCAATGATGGACAAATTCCAAACTTCCTACATTCAACACTGTTCCAGATTACCGCTCCACCATGGCCCTTTCTCCCCTCTCCCGCTTTCAAGCTTCCTTACTCCTGGCCTTGGGGGGAAAAGACTGGGATGAAAACCACCAGAATCGAGCTAATTTCCCCCGATGGGGCCAACCCTGGCAGTACATATTATCCGAGCCTTACCAAACTCCTTTGCCGGAAAGATTTTGGCAAAATGCTTTGTCCCAACAGCCAGCCTTAACTACGGCAGAGTTGGTTAATTGGTTAATTGTTTTAGCTCTTTACCATCACGAAAATCCCTTCGGCTTTAGGCAGGATCTATCCCACTGGTTCCATCTTTGTCAGAATCATTGCCCTGCATGGGTCGGTGGTGACCAGGCCGAGCCCGCCTTATTACTATGGCAAAGACTACTGACCCTTATCCTGTCGGAAAGATTTGCCATTCACCAGTTGCCAGCCCTACTGAGAGCACCAGCGCAATGGTGGCCAGTTACTCCGGCCCCGGCATTTTCCCCAGAGTTACGCCAGGGCCTAACGGCGATCGCCGCATGTTTAGAAAATTATATTTCCCCCAGAACCACGGGCCAAACTGCCGATCCCTGGATCCATCTGGTTAGCACCGCCATTTATCTCTGGGGTCAAAACCCCGCCCAACCCCGGTTAATTCTTCGCCAACTAAGAATGGCAGAACAATCTTCATCAAAGGCGATCGCCCTTTCACCCCCGAGGAAAAATCAAGTGAATCACCCTGGCCAGAATCCTTATCCGGGGATTTTGTCCCCCTTAACCCTCGCCCTCGTGGGAGCTTATAATGGTATGGAGATTAGCCAACAAGCTCTAATAACAGACCATCGCTCCACAGTGCGCGCCAACTTTTTGCCCTTAGGACAACAACTTTGGCGGAGATGGTCCGGTCGTCTTAGTGTTGGTTCCGGCCAGGAAAACCCCGCCTTGGCTGTAGCTCCCCCGTTGGGAATGCAACGTCGATCTAGTTTAAAATTGGTCTCTCAACAGGAATATGCACAGATCCTCCCCACCCATGGCAACTAACTGGACAGCCCAACATTTTCCAGCCGTTGCCCATCCATTGGTGCTATGAAAGCAATTTTTGCCCTCCGCCAAGCAGTGGCGTCCCAACTAAAAAAGTCCACTGCCTCTAGCCATCCTCTCCCCAGGACCACGGCCTCCACTTCCCAAGATGAAACCATTTGGCAAAAAATCCACCGCTCCAGGTTTGTACGCATTGCCCACCCACCAGTGATGTTGGGTATTACAGTGGTGTCCCTCACCGGGGTAGTGGGTTACCGTTTCTATAACCAGCCCCAGCTCAGCGTTGGCACCGAATCTCCCTACACCATTTACGCCCCGGAAGATGGCAGTTTTGTGGACGAAAGAACCACAGAGGAAAAGCGGAAGGAAGTGCGGGCCGGTACCATTCCCCGCCTACAAAGGGATAACGAGTTAACCGCCCAACTCAAACAAGAAAGAAGTCAATATCTGGATGCCATCAACCAGCTCCGCTACCTAGCCGGTACCTTTCCCTACATAGACACCAAGATTTTTACCCTGGAGCAGCAACATTTACTTCGTAGTCTGGGGCCAGGGGAATGGCAACAATTGGAAGATTATATTAGCTATGGCCAGCCACTGCCCATGGCTTCACCCCAGTTGGCCAAACTGCAACAGTTATTTGATCAACAAAAAGCCACCACTTCCCCTGAAACCATGGCGGGCTTACTCACCAGCATCAGGACCGCCCAGGATAGATATGGTCGGGTGACGGCTCGCTTAGCGGAGGTTAAGGCCGATCGCCAGATTACCAATAACCAGATCGGGGCATTGAAGTTAGACGGGCCCACCTGGCAAACTACCCAACAGACCATTATCCAAGTCCATGACCGCATTCTCACCCAGGGCCTACCGGCGGGCATCACTGCTCCTCTGTTGGGGGAAACGGTACAACTCCATTTGCGCAACATTTTGCCCCCCCAGGCCCACCAAGTGGCGGAGAATAGCTTAAATAATTTACTCAAGGATAAATATAATCTGACTGTTGACAAGGAAGCCACCAAAAACTTGGCGGAAAAAGCGGTACTGGCCATGGAAAACGTCAAAGTATCCGCCGAGAAAAACAGTGTGATTGTGCGGGCGGGGGAAGTCATTACCCAAGAGCAATTTGTTTTGTTGGACGGCTATGGCCTGAGTCAGCGCCAGGTGAACTGGCAAGGCCTGTTGCGGACAGCAGGGTTGGTGGGGGGCGCTTTAATTATTTTCTGTGGAGTAAGTCGGCGTATCCATCGGCCCCTACGGCGGCGGGACCATATTCTCCTCTGTTTGCTCAGCGTCAGCACTCCAGTCTTATTTTTGCTTGACCCGGTCTATAACAACCTGCCGGCCATCAGTTTGCTCACCAGTAGCTTTTATGGCCCCACCCTGGCCATCACCCAAGTGGTATTGGTGGGGGGATTGTCCGCCTTTGCCATGGAATCCATTGTTTGGGAATACTTGTTGGGTAGTGCAGCGGCGGCTTTGTTGGCGGGTATGATTGCCAGTAAGCTCCGTTCTCGGGATGAGTTGGCCCTGTTGGGGGTAGGGGTAGGGGCCACCCAGGGCATAGTTTATTTATTCACATATTTAATTGTTAACGCCTCAGCGGTCACAATTATTTGGTACACTGCTCTGCCCAGTGCCATTGTCTATGGCCTACTCGGTTTGGCTTGGAGTGCCATGGCGATCGGGGTTTCTCCTTACCTAGAAAGATTGTTCGACGTGGTGACCCCCACCAGGCTAGTGGAATTGAGCAATCCCAACTGCCCCCTGCTACAAAGGTTGGCCAAAGAAGCCCCTGGTACTTTCCAGCACACCCTATTTGTGGCCTGTTTAGCGGAATCGGCGGCCAGGGAATTGCGCTGTAACGTTGAACTGGTGAGAACCGGAACTTTGTACCATGACATTGGCAAAATGCACGACCCCTTAGGATTCATTGAAAATCAGATGGGGGGCCCTAATAAACACGATGAAATCAATGATCCCTACGTCAGTGTGGACATTATCAAAAAACACGTTTCCGAAGGGTTGGTGATGGCCCGACGTTACGGTTTACCGCAGGTGGTGCGGGACTTTATTCCTGAACATCAGGGACAAATGTTGATTTCCTATTTTTATATCCAAGCCAAGGAAGCGGCGGAAAGGGCGGGGGAACCGCCAGTTAATGAAGAGGAATTCCGTTACACCGGTCCCATTCCCCAGTCTCGGGAAACCGGCATTGTGATGCTGGCGGACAGTTGTGAGGCGGCGTTGCGTTCCCTCAGAGAAGCCAATCCAGAAACCGCCATGGCCATGGTTAACCGTATTTTTAAGGCCCGCTGGCGAGATAACCAATTGCAGGATAGTGGCTTGAAATACGAAGAATTGCCCATTATTGCCGATGTTTTCGTACGGGTGTGGCAACAGTTCCATCACCAACGGATTGCCTACCCCAAGGCGGCCTTAGATGTGCAGGTAACTAGTCCTTCCACCACCAGATTTTAGGCGGAACTCAAGTTGGGAAAGCCCTAGGATATCTGTATTAATGCTCTGATGGTGCAGAGGGCGGTTGGAGAGTGGTTTTGCTGACCATGCGGGTCTTTTTGCGATCGCCTTCGGACAAATCTTCCCCGGATTGGAGTCTGGTGGCATTGGTTTGCAAAATAGTAGCGCCATTTTTATCGCCCATTTGTAGGGCGGTTTTGGCGGCGGTTTGGAGCATGGTGGCCGCCCCTTGGCGATCGCCGGCTTTGAGCTTAGTTTCAGCGATTTGGGTCTGACGATATTTAGCCAGGGTGAGAATGGATTCCTGCACTTGGACATCGGTGCTGGGTTGGTACTGGGTTTGCACCTGAATGGTCAAGGGTAACGGGTCGGACAGCAGATTGGTTTGCCCAGAAGCAGGGTCATCGTAACGAATTTGCACTTGGCCAATGACGTGTTGCCCCGGCGGTAATTGGTCTAGGTAAAGGTTGAGCAGTAAGACCCTTTCTTGGTCGGTCATCAAATCTCCTAGACGCACTTCCTCGATTGCTCCCTGGTTTTGCACGGTTAAATCCATGGTTTCCGGCGACACCTGGGCCACGGGTTTGACAGTGGCGAGATGGGCTTGGGGGGCTAATTCCAGCAGGAGATGGGCGTTGGTTAATCCGACATTGCTCATGCGTTGGAATAGTTGGCGAAAGGTCTGCAACGCTTCGCTGGGATTTTCGATGTAGCTTAAACTGCCCTGGGCCGAAGCGGCGATCGCCTCCAGCACGTCCTGATTCCAATGGTCGCCAAAACCAAGGGTATGAACCGTGAGCTTATAGTCCGATGCCACCGTGCCAAGTTTCAGGCAACGGTCATTATCCCCGTGCTCATTTTCCCCATCGGTGAGCAGAAAAATGTGGGAAACCCGGTCTTCCTTGCCTTTGGCCGCTTCCTGGATCCCTAGTTTCAATCCCTCATCAATGGCGGTGCCCCCTTCTGCTTTCAACCGTTCAATGCCCTTGGCGATCGCCGCCCCGTTCCGGACCTGTTGATTTTCAATGACAATTTTGGCCCGGTGGTCGAAGGCAATGACTGAAAGGCGATCATCTTCCCCCAGGCGATCGATCAACCCCAAGGCCGCACTTTTAACTATTTCCAAAGGCTGACCATCCATGGAGCCACTGTGGTCCAACACCAAGCACAAATTTAAAGGCAACCGGCGATCGTGGTCATCCGCTTTGGCCGCCACAGCTATCCGCAACTGCCGCTGACTGGTGGGGGCCCCAGCATCCAAATTTTGGTCACTTAAAAGCAAGGAAAGGTCGATACGCATGGGGAGCAACTCAAACTTTTTCCTTTAGCTTACTCCAAGATTTTTGCCCCTGGGATGTTCCACCGATGAGCAAACCGCCAGTTTAATCATCCATTTGCCATGGTTCCCGCAGGTTATTGGCATCGAAAATTTTCTTCGGTCGTAGCACCAACACTACCTGGGCTAAAATCTCCCTTTCTGGCTCTGTTTCGCACCATTGAATTGCTACTGTTTCTCCTTGGTTGAGCAGAAAATAACTGCCATCATTCCAAATTTTTTTGCTGCGATCCACCACCACCAAAACCTGTTCATCCTTACGGGCTAGGGATTCCGACACTTGCCCTGCCGGACAAAAAATCGCCACCGGATCTTCCGCGGTCAAAATTGCTTGCCACTGGGGCACCGGCACCACCGCCCCTTCCCCTTGGTAATTAACTAAACCAAAAGGTTCCACTTGCTCCAGAGACTGTACTGTCTGCACCGCCTGGGGCTCAAGGGGAAAAATCCCCGCCACTGGAATAAGTCTGGCCGCTTCCTGGTCTTCCTCAAGGCGAAACACCGGCACCAAGGGAGCTTTCCGGCTGGGCTGGGCGGTTAAATCAGTCAGTAATTTTTCGATCGCCTGACGGGCGTTGAGGGAATGGGCAAATTTCAATCCTTTGACAATTAAACGGGTTCTTTCCGGCAAATTCTTTTTCTGCCGGGCTAATTTCCAACATTGATAGGCCAATGCGTCCCCAGGATGGTCGGTGAAACCTTCTGGCAGTTGGGACAGGTAACCAAATTCCTGAAATGCCTTAGCCAATTCCTTCGCTTCATCGGCAGCCAAATTCTTCTGCTGGGCCTCCACTGCGGCGATCGCCCGTTGTTGGTGGTTGAGGATGCGTAGCTCGTACAGCACGTCACTTTTGGGACCCCGATAATAGGATAGTACCGTTTCATCGATGCCTTGCTTGACCAGACTTTCATACACTTGACTAGCCACAATCACCAAATTTTGCTGCACTTTTTGGAAGCCGGACTGCTCAAAAATTTCTTCAGCACCGTAACCTGCCTTCTGTAATTGCTGACATTTTTTACCCCAATCCACCCAAGTCCCCTCTTTATGCAACAGGGAACGGATCAGTTCAGCGGCTTCGGCGGCGCTCAGAGTCGGGTTGGATTCAGGGGAATGGGTCATTCTGTAATGGAAAATCTGTCAAATAGATCAATCTCTTCTTAAATTCTATTGCCTGATGCACATATTCCGGCTCAAAATCTTACCGAATCCGGTGGAATAGTACTTCGAGAAAATTGATTATTTACAATATTGGCAATTTCTTGTTTGGCTTCAGTTTATAATGCTCGTCTTTTCATGCGAGTTCAAATTATGCTACTAATCTTAAAGATTATGGAGTAATTCCTCTGTGTTGTAAAGCTCATTAATGTCACCAATGTTATCAAACCTAACATAAGTACACAATTTAGACTGTTCAATTCTTTTTAAGAAGAAGTAAAATCTTTCTCCCTGGCCATCGATAAAACCACCCCACCATGTACCCTGCCAAATCGGAAGGAACGGGAGGTGCCCTTTTGGTGCATCTAGAGAAAAGTTCAAATCATGATGATGATTAGGCCATTTCGCATTTACGTACCAGCCTAAAGCAGATCCATATTTTCGCCATTTTTCTGAATCAAGAATAATTTTCCCCTGATTAGGAAAACAATCTTTAAAGACTTCTAATTGCGCTAAAAATCCAAAACGACTATCACTATTAATTTGCCACAGTTCGTCTATTTTTTGTAGATGACCCACAGGCAAGTTTGATATATCATCAGGATTTAGACTGATTGTTTGACCAGATGCCTTTAATATTAGTTGAGAAGTTATTTCATCTGCTTTTTGCCAATTTTGTTGTGCCAAATTTTCTTCAAGTTTTTGTAATAAATAAGAATCCAATGGAATTAAGTTTGATCTTGTTTTTTCTACCGATGTTGGCGTTGGCACTAAGATTTTTTCGACTTTTTCAATTGATTTCTCTACCTTTAAATTTGGTTTTTGTACTGGTTGATTTTCACCTGCTCCAAAAATATAGACAGTGTTGCCATAATCTGTAAACTCATAACCAGCATCAAATTCTTTCGCCATTTGCTCTAAAAACACCCTTGCTTCATCACCGGAAATTTGTCTTCTACCTTGACGACTCACATGAGATACAAATTCAAGGATAGTAATTTTTCCATCGGCAATCTCAACTAACTCTACAAATATTTTGCGAAGATAACTAATTTTTTCTTTTTCTGATTTTTGTTTTTGCCGATTATCCCAAATAAAATAACCTGAAATTCCCCAAAAAACAAAAGTACCAGTAATTCCACCAAAGATAATTTTGGTGTCATCTGGAGTTTTTTCTTTATCAAATACAGGACTTATGCCAATTAATAGGCTAATTAATCCCCCTATTAATAAGATAGAAATTAAAAGTTTTTTCGACATCTAATTCTGCCTCTTTTTAAAAATTTCTTAGTTCAAGCAATCATATTGTCATTGCATTTAATAGCTGTTCTTCCCTCTCAATTGGTGTAAAACCTTAACGTTGAATGTTTTCCATTACATGGCGGGGTTCCAAGAACTGGAGCAAATAATCTGGGCCACTGGCTTTGGAGCCTACCTCAGACATTTTGAAACCACCGAAGGGTTGGCGGGAAACGATCGCCTAAGTGATAAGTGGATCACAATTACGTAAAGTGTAAAATTATTTAGCTATTATACTCTACCTAACCTCTGGTGATAGCTATTTTGTCATCCATGTCAATCCTCAAATTCAAAATCCCTCCTTAACAGTTCTTGAATTTGGTCATTAAGGCATTACATTGAAATGCTTTGCCAATATTGCCAGGCGGCGTAGCTGAGGGTGACAACCCCCGTTAAAATTGCCGTTTCATCTGCTTCAAAGCGAGGATGGTGCAAAGGATGGTTCATTGGGCGATCGCCAAAGCCAGTGCCTAAACGAAACATGGCTCCAGGGGAGTGTTCTAGATATAAAGCAAAATCCTCTGCTCCTAGGGATGGTTCAGGAATGAGTTGCAGGGCTTCTTCCCCCCAGGCTTGGCGTACCGAGTTTTCCAACAATTTATTTAACTGAGCATCATTTTGTACTGAGGGCACCCCTCGGCGGTAATTGACTTCATATTTTGCCCCATAGGTCTGACAAACGCTGGCCACAATACTTTCGATCCATTTAGGCAGTTGGGCATGGGTTTCGGGATGGAGCGATCGCACTGTGCCGGCCATGCGGACTTGGTCGGCAATCACGTTGGGAGCCCGGCCACCGCTAATTTGCCCCAGGGAAAGCACCATGGGCCGGAGGGGATTTTGGGTGCGGCTAATGGCCTGTTGCAGGGCTGTGATCACCTGGGCGGCAATCCAAATGGCGTCGATCGCCTCGTGGGGCCTAGCGCCGTGCCCCGATTCCCCTTGGATAAAAATTTCCAGATCATCCGCCGCCGCTGTCAACGCACCGTAACGAATGCCCACCTGCTGGGCCGGAATAGAAGGAAAAACATGAACGCCTAAAATATGGCTGACCCCCTTCATGGCCCCATCTTGGATCATCCAACTGGCCCCCTGGGCAATTTCCTCCGCTGGTTGAAATAAAAAGCGCACATCCCCCGGTAACCTATGCCCCATTTGGGACAACACCATGGCCGTACCCAAACCCAAAGTGGTGTGGATATCGTGGCCACAGGCATGCATCACCCCCGGATGGCGGGAAGCAAAGGGCAAACTCACCATTTCTTCGATGGGTAACGCATCCATATCGGTACGGATGGCCAACAGCCGCGGATCGTCTCCTTTGCCGGACAACTGCCCCACCACCCCCGTTTTCCCGATCGCCTCTTCGACGTGGAGGCCACAGGAGGACAACACCCCCGCCACATAGGCCGCCGTTTGATATTCTTGGCCGCTCAACTCGGGATGGGCATGGAGATGGCGACGGATTTCCACGAGCCGGGGCAATAGGGTTTGGGCTAAATTTTTTAGCTCCACCAGGGCAGCATCGGTATGTTGGGGGGCAGAGGATAGCAAAGTGGCAAAGGGAAAATGTTAGTGGTGCTTTTTAGTGTAGAACACGGCATTGGGGGAAGTTAACCAAGGTCGTCGTTTCCCATGGAGTTCCTCCCCGCAGTGAGCAAATAAATCGGATTGAGGGGATCAAAGCGGGTCAGTTCGGCAAATTTAACGCTCTGGCTAATTTGCACCTGTTGCACTTTCACGTGCCATTGTTGCTGCTTAAACCAGCCCAGGGCTAAGCTCAAATGCTCCAAACTGGCGATCGCCATGACCACCAAACCATCTTGTCCCAAACGTTCCCCACAGGTCTGCAAAATGGGGATTAATTGCCCGCCATTACCACCAATGAAAATTCGGTCAGGAGTGGGTAAATTGACTAAAACCTCTGGGGCAGGGCCGGCCACTACCTCGACATTTCGCACTTGAAATCGTTGGCAATTTTGTGCGATTAACCGTTGACCAGCGCTAGTTTTTTCAATGGCAAAAACTTTTCCCTGGGGACACAACCGGGCACCCTCGATCGCCACTGACCCAGTACCGGCCCCAATGTCCCAAATAATTTGTCGGGGTTGCAAGGATAAAGCGGCTAAAATTTGCACCCGGATAGGCTGTTTGGTAATCATGCCAGGGCGATCGCCAAAGCTGGCAAAGTAATGATCTGCAATGCCCAAAATGGGTAACTGATCCAGATCAATTACGGGATTTTCTGGCTTTTGTTTAACTAGCACCACTACATTGAGGGGGGAAAAATCCGTTGCGGTTAGGGATGCTAAAGATGGCAAATCAAAGGCTTGAATCTGTTCATTTCTTGCCCCTAAGTTTTCACAAACCCAAGCTTGGTAAGTGGTGGTTAACCCCAAAGATAAACATAAATTGGCGATCGCCCCTGGATGATTTTGCCCATCGGTGAGAATGGCTAATTTTTTTGCTCCTTTTTGCAGGGCTTGTGTGAGCAACTCGTTGGATCTTCCATGGGCACTGATGATGGTGGCATCCTGCCAGGGCATTTTTAAGTGATTAAAGGCTAGCTGGATGGAACTTAAATGGGGATGGAATTTTAATTGTTCCGCAGAAAATTTTTCTAGTAACAACCGTCCTAAGCCAAAGTAAAGGGGATCACCGGAAGCTAAAATGACGATAATTTCCCCAGTTTTTAAAGTTGTATAAATTTCTTCAACTTTCTTTAGATCCGCAGAAAAATCCTTGATGACTAAACTCTTTTCGCCATACTCCGGGAAATAACTTAAATGGCGATCGCCGCCGGCCAATATTTTTGCTTGGGCAATTAATTCTAGTGTTGAACTAGTCAAACCGTCGGCACCATCCAGGCCAATGCCCACCACATGGATCATTTAATTAAATTTCCTCACTAAAAATCGACCAAGCTTAAAGTTTAGAAGGCATTTGTAAGTAAATCTCTTCCAAACAAAATAACAATCATTTCCCCCCTTTCAAAGGGGGGTGAGGGGGGATAAAATTAATCACGCCATAGGAGTTAATTTCGTTAATTCTTCCTTGCGGGAAGCCCGTAACTGGCCACAGGCTGCATCCGCTTGTACTCCCCGGGAATAACGCACACTGACTGCAATGCGATGGTCACTCAAAACCTGGGCAAACTGATTGATTTGCGCTTCCGTCGGCCGCTGATAATCAACTTCGGAAATGGGATTGTAGGGAATTAAATTGACATGGGTTTGGAAGCCCCGTAAACGCCGGGCCAGCTCTTCTGCATGGATTGGTTGGTCATTAACCCCCGCCAGCAGGACATACTCAAACGTTACCCTGCGCCCCGTAGTTTCCACATAGGCCCGACAGTCCGCCAACAATTGTTCCAAAGGATAATGTTTTGCACTGGGGATTAACGATTGTCGCAAAGTTTGATTGGGAGCATGGAGACTAACCGCAAACGTCACTTGCAAATGGCGATCGGCTAGTTGGCGAATTTTCCCCGGCAACCCCACTGTGGAAATGGTCAACGCCCGCTGGCCAATGCCCACCACTTGATTAAGACATTCCACCGCCTTCACCACCTGGGGCAAATTTAACAGCGGTTCCCCCATGCCCATGAAAACCACATTGCTCACCCGTTCCTGGAATTCCTCCTGTACGGTCAGCACTTGGTCAACAATTTCATGACTTTCTAAATTGCGGATGAACCCTCCTTTGCCCGTGGCGCAGAAATTGCAATCCATGGCACAGCCAACCTGGGAGGAAACGCACACCGTTAAACGCTTACTGCTGGGAATGCCCACCGTTTCAATAATCAACCCATCTGCCAAACGGAGCAGGTATTTCCTGGTGTGATCCGGGGCCACCGCACAGTGGTCAATGACCGATCGCCCGATGGGGTAATGGGCATTTTTTTCCCGCCACACCTTCGGCAAATCCGTCATGGCCGTTAAGGAATGGGCCCCTTTTTGATACAACCATTGGTGAATTTGCTTACCCCGATAGGCCGGTTGGCCAGTGGTTTGCACCCAGTCGGTTAATTCCGGCAGGGAAAGGGATAGTAGAGGAGCGGGGGAAGGGGCCATGGCGATAAGCAAAAAGAAGCAGATACCGCCAGTCTAAGGCAGATTCCCCATCAACTACAAAAAAATTTGCCACGAGTGTTGACAGAAAAATCTTTCTTTGGCATATTGATAAAAGTCTGAAATTTGCGGGTATAGCTCAGTGGTAGAGCGCAACCTTGCCAAGGTTGATGTCGCGCGTTCGAATCGCGTTACCCGCTTCGTAAATAAAACCAAACTTTCCCTGGATCTAAACCTAGCGCCGGTCAAAGTTGAGTTGTCTGAGTAGGAATGGCCAAGCGGTGTTGTTACTGCCCCCAGTTGTGCCATTGACTTCAAAGGTTTTACCTCCAGCTTCCGCCCATTGCAAACTGTCCACACATAACTTGGCGATCGCCCAGCGACTCACTTGGCCCCGCAGATTATCCCCCTGGGCAAATTGCAACATTTCTGGATTTTCCGACTCCGTTAAAGCACAGGGCCGAACGATGGTGTAGGTTAAACCACTGCCCCGGATGGCATCTTCCCCCCGTAATTTCCAAGTCAAAATGCCCCCCAATTGGTCATTGAGGCGCACCGCTGGTGGTTCTTCGTCCAAATTTAACCCTGGGCGACCGGGACGGGTTACCCCCGCAGAACTGACGTGGATGAATTGGGGCGTGAGGGGATTGGCATAGGTTTTGATGGATTCAATTTCCAGACCAAATATGCCCGGAGAAAAGCTGGGATTTAGCCCACCATCGTACTCAAATTTGCTATGCATCAACTGGAAGGCGGACACCTGGGCAGAATTGAATGGGCCCTTTTCTGGCACGGTTTTGGCCCGAAAGACGGGAATTAATTGTTGGAAGGGAATACAAACTGTTTGGGGACGATTATTAAATGTGTCGAAGGAGTAACAGTAGCTCAGCCCATCCCAGTCGTTTTGGCTACGGATAATGAATTTGTAGCGCTTACCGTCCCCTTGGATGCGGAGTTGAATGCCCTCAGCGTAGGAAAGATCCAACGCCGGTTCAAAATTTGGCGATCGCACCGAAGCAAAGCCCCCATTATTGGCAGTGGAAACTTCTCCGGTGAATAAAGCCCGATCGCCAGTGAGCCGCCATTGGCTAGCACTAATGCCCCCCATCACCCCGTCATCAACGGAGTACCAAGCTAAGCGGGGGGAATCGGTCTGACGAAAATCGAACAGGGTATTTTCCTTGGGTTGAATATGCTCTTTGACCACCGCCAGCAGGTTTTTGATGCCTTCATACTCGACTTGCTCCGGCACATCCACCACTTCCGGTAGGTAAAATTTGAGCCCTTGGTAATACTTTTCCCGTTGGGGCGTGTCCCCTTCCACTGGCTGAACTTTGGTGCCACTACAACAAATCACCGCCGTTACCCGGGCCATTAATGCTGGAGTTAAACTTTCCCGAATAGTTAAATCACCACCGAAAAATTCCAGGCGATCGGGTAGCCTACCCCCAAACCAAGCTTGAAAAAGTTTTTTGGCCCTGGGCACATCCCGCACCAACACCCGCACCTCTTGGCCTCCGTCAATGAGCAATTTAACTACCCTTTTGCCCACGCCGCCGGTGGCGCCCACAACTAAAATCACAGTATTTTTCCCTTGGTTGACAGCACTGTTTCTAATCTAATCTTCCTAGGGTCTTTGCGCTAGGCAACCCAGTTGAGCTAGCAGTACGGTGGGAATTTCCTCGGGCCGTGGCCAAAGATTTCCAGAAAGAGCATTTAAGTATTGAAGGTTATTAGGACTATTTGTTAAACCTAATGGTGCCTAAAATTTTTAGTTAACTACCTTTTTTGCACCAGTCGGTCTAACTTTTCTTGCACGGCCAACTTGATCAAAGACCGGAGTAAAAAGAGGCCAAATAGTCCCGCTAAGCCGAAACCCACCACAGCAAAACGAGCATAGACCGTGGATAGCAAGACCGTTGCTGATAGTAAAGTAAAGCCCGTTAAACAGGCAAAAATGAGACTTTTTAGGGCCAAGTGGATTTTCCGCAACAGGCGATCGCCTTCCGGGGAGCGGGTGGCAAACTGGAGCTCGCCCCGTTCTAATTTGGCGGCCAATTCCTGGAGAAATTGTTGGTTACGGGATGGTCTGTTCAATTGGTCGAGGGCAAATTGTTTAACCTGTTGCAGCAGCGCCATGGCCAGGGAACGTTTAGGTTGGGCAACGGTGACGCTTTGGATGAAGGGCTGACTGGCGGCGATTAAATTATAGCGGGGGTCCAAGGCCCGGGCGATGCCATCTAGGGTGGAGATGGATTTTAAAATAAAGGTCATTTGGGGCGGTAGGCGAAAGGGTTGTTGTTGGAACATGGCATAGACCTCTTCCCCCACTTGGTCAAAGGCTTTAATATCAATCGGTTTATCGCGAAAGTTATCCAGTAAAAAATTAATAATTCTTTTAACGGGACTTAGATCACCTTTCGGTTCCACTAGGCCCATATAAATTAAAGCTTCTAACACCTGGTTGGTGTCCTTTCTCAACACAGCAAAAAAGGTTTGTACCATTTGATCCTTGGCAATAATTTTTACCTCCGCCATGGTGCCAAAATCATAAAAAATTAAGTCCCCCTGGCTATCCACCGCCATATTGCCAGGATGGGGATCGGACTGGAAAAAACCATCAACTAGTAACTGTTTTAAATAGGCGCAAATACCGGTTTGAATCACTAAATCTAAATTAATGCCAGCGGTTTCCAAGGCTTGGCGATCGTCCACTTTAATGCCCGGTAAATATTCCAGTGTTAAAACCATACGGGTGGTATATTGCCAATAAACTTCTGGCACCCTAACCCTGGGATAATCAGCAAAGTTTTGGCGGAATCTTTCTGCATTTTTGCCTTCGTGAATGTAATCAATTTCCAAAAAAAGCAGGGAGAAAAATTCTTGATAAATGGCTTCAATTTCATATTTTTGAGCCAGTTGGCGGAATCCGGGTAACCATCGTTTGGCTAACCGCAATGTTTGATGTAAAAGCTCAAAATCTAGATTTAATAAACTATCCAATCCTGGTCTTTGTACTTTCACCACCACCGCTTCCCCGGTGGGCAACACCGCCCGATGCACCTGGCCTAAACTGGCCGATGCCAGGGGAGTAACTTCAAATTGTTGAAAAATCTCATCGATCGCCCCGTGCAATTCCTGTTCGATAACGGCGATCGCCTGACGGGAATCAAAGGGAGGGACCCGGTCCTGGAGTTGGGTAAAAGCTTCGATATATTCCGCGGGAATGATATCCGCCCTGGTGGAAAGGGACTGACCAATCTTGATAAAAGTAGGGCCCAAATAAAGTAACTGTTGCACCAACCATTGGGCTCGACGATAGCGCCGTTGGGCAGAGCGGGGGGCTGTGAGCCGGTCCCACGACAAAAAGAACACAAATAAAAGAAAAACCCTAGTGACCGCCAGTTGTCTGCGCCACGGCCTACGGGACAAACCCGACCAACTGAGGGGTCGATCCGCCATCGGTTGCGAAATGAGCATCATCAACGGAGGAAAAATTATTCAGTCGCCCCAGACTCCGGAATCATTAAGGTAAAAGTTATTACGGTCTGGCCTGGCTGGCAGGAGGGCTTTCCCACAACGCTGATTTTACCATTGAGTTGCTCAATTAAAGTGCGGACAATGGTTAGCCCCAACCCAACCCCGGCGATCGCCGAGTCAATCACCCATTGCTCCCGATAAAAAGGATCAAATAAATGTTGGAGATTTTTGTCATCCACGGCCACAGTCTGATTACTAAAAGTGCATTTAATATTTTTTTTAACTTGCATTGAGATTTGCTCACATTGTTCTAGGGTGACCACAATGGGACTATCGGCCACGGCAAACTTTTGTGCATTAGTTAACAATTCTTGGAAAATTTGCCGCAAGTATTTATCATCAGCGGCCACCGAATTAATCCCATGGTCGTAATGAAATTGTATTCTGTGATTGTCTTCCTGCAAGGGAAAGCAGTGGTCAATCACTTCCTTTAGCAAAATAGTTATATTTAAGTCATGGATTTGTAGTTGATTAACCTCTTTTTTTAGTTGCTTTAATTGTAAAATTTTGCTGTTAATATCATTGAGTTTATCCCACGCTTGATCAATAATTGCCAATCTTTGTTCTAGCTTTTCTGGGGTAGGGGGAGTGGTGCGTAAAGTTGCAACTACGATGCGGATGGTGGCCAGGGGATTGCGGGTCTGATCACTCATGATGGTAATAATATTGTTAATTAATTTCTCATTCCATTGTTTTTGTTGTTCTAATTGTCGGCGACTAGCTTCATACCAGATTTTTAAAATTGGGCTGTCTTCAAAAATGTTACGGGAAGAATGGAGCGGGCTGATGGGATCAAATTCAGTAAGATTTATAGAAGGGATATCCTGCAATATTCCATCGCTAGGCGACTCAATTCCTGACAATAATTGATTGATAATCCCCAAATCATTCTGGAGTTTTTGTAAGGTAAATTGCCGTTTTTTTGGCATTGTTTCACCCGTGGCTGAGCAGTCATACACCGCTAGAATTAGCCCATTTTCCTTGCCTTGGAAAAATGTTTTGATTCCCTCCACCCTAGGGTAAGGTAAATGAAAAACGTCTTGCCACAATGGCCATTCTGCTGTTGTCAAAGTTAATCCTTCCCCATTGGCGATCGCCTCCATAATCTGGGGAGAGCAATGCTGCCAAAAGTCTTCGCTGGGCCAACGGCCATGCTTGCCAGCCAAGGACCAAAACCAAGGCTGGCTCCGACCCACCACCCACACCACCACCTCCGACTGTAGGGCCAGGGCTAATTTCTGAGCTAGCAAAACAGGCACCGGTTCGTTCCCTGGAGGAAGACAAACGAGATCAATGAGGGATTTGCCAAGGGACGCATAGTGGATTGCCATTCGTATCAATCAACAATTGGATAACTTTCACGCACCAGCTAACTCCCCAGGATATGGGTAAAAATTGGCTTCTGACCCCAGTATAATTCCCTAAATAGAAGGAACAATTGTGGTATGTTGAGGAGCAACGGTAATAGGTCAAGGTAGGGGAAACCGGTGTCCACACCAAAGATTTTGGCAGTAGTTAACGGCAAGGGCGGCGTTGGCAAAACCACAACCGCAGTTAACCTGGCCGCAATTTTAGCGGAAAAGCGATCGGTACTTTTGGTGGATGCGGACCCCCAGGGCTCTGCCAGTTGGTGGGTGGAACGCAGTGGAGACAAAATGGGTTTCCATCTCAGCCAAGAAAATAATCCCCAGGCATTGAAGGACTTGCCCCAGGTGGATGACTACCAAATTATTGTCGTGGACACACCTCCGGCCCTCCGTTCCGAGGCATTAAGGACGGTCATTGGTCTAGCTGATTATCTAGTATTGCCGACGCCCCCGGCCCCCATGGATTTGACGGCGTTGATCGACACAGTAAAAACCGCTGTTAATCCCCTAAGGGTGGCCCATCGGGTGCTGTTGACCAAGGTGGACTCCCGCAGTCTGAATGAAACCCTCGAAGCTCAAAATACCCTCCTAGAACTGGGTATCCCCGCTTACCATGCCTTTGTGCGGAGCTATAAAGCCCATGAGCGGTCTGTGTTGGACGGTATGGCCATTACCCAATGGAAAGGCAAAAATGCGAAGGAGGCTCAATCAGATTATCGACGGGTGGCGGATGAACTTTTGCGAGAATTACTCTAGGTTCTGGACTGTGTTGGTCGAAATTTACCGAGTCTATTTTCCCAACCTAAACCCAGAGTTTGATCATTGACTCTTAATACCTATAAATATTTATAGATTTTCCCTTTAACTATGGCCAGAAAAAGCTTATCGGATCTGCTCAAACAAGAAGTTAAAGCCCAGTCCCAACCAGAGTTAGATGCTGGTATTTCCCCTGATCTCGAGCCAACTCCAGAGGCCTCTGTGCCTGAACCTACAGCAGATTTGGCCGAGCTTCAAGCCCAGTTGAACAGTATTAAAGCGGCACTGCAAGCAGAAAAAAGCCAAGGGCAAAAATTAAAAGAGCAGTTACAACAGGAAAAGAAAGCTCAGGAAAAGGTTAAACAACTAGAACAAAGTTTAAAACAAGAACAGGCCAGGGTGAAAGAGCTCCAGAACGAAGTTCAATTGGTGGAGAAACTGCAAACAGAACTGAAGGAAGAAAAAAATTTGGTGGGCAAACTGTATAGCAAAATTCAAGATTTGGAAGAGGATTTAGCTCCCCAAGTCAGCGCGGCCCTTACCACCCTCTCCAGGGCCATGCCTGTCCGTTACGTCGCTCCCAAACAACCTCCCACCAATTTGAGCGATGAAGACATTGGTTGGTTCGATTAATTTGACCAAGAGGTGAAATCCTATCTTTTCCATTACCCCACTACGGGCGATCGCCAAAATGGCCCTGGACAATGAAAATTTCCCTTGCCATGGGCTAGGATCAATTGCCATGGGGTCGCCGTGGTTCAGTTAACCACCTGGCATCAATGGCAAAGACAACACACCGATTCAAGTTCCGTCAGTGGTCATGAGAAACGCTTTAACTATTTTTGCTTTACTCCTTTCGAGCACCGGCATTTTTGTCTCCTTGGCTAGGGAGGAGTTACGCTGTCGAGTGGGACTAAGCAGTACCGAATGTCCCCCGGCGATCGCCCAGCCGGAGAATAACGCTCCCCAGGATAGTGGTGCCCAACTGGTCAATTCTGAGTTGCGTCCCATCATCCCCAGCGAGGCGAAGTCCGATAAGAACCCTAATCCCGCCGCTGAAACGGCTAAAGTGCTAGAAACGGAAGCCACCGAAATAATTGAAGAAAATCTAGTTCCCGTCGGAGAAAATGCTGGGATTCCATCCCCCGATGCCAGTGCCCAGCCTTCTTCACCCCCTCTCCATAGTCCCCTGGGCAACCCCATGGAGCAAAAAATCGTGGACACTGCCATCATCAGTAACCCAGCTCCGAAAAAAGCCTTACCCACCGAAGCCCCCATTGCGCCCCCCGCCAGTAAAAATCCAGCAGAAGATAATCTCATTCCAGTCATTCCAGCGGAAGGGGTAGCTATTCCCGTGGCTCCACCACAGTAGTGGTAAGTTTGGACGATTAAATGCTAGGTTAAAATTTTCACTTTCCTCGCGCCTAGCCGGATAACCCAGGAACGATAATTTGCAGCAAACCGTCACCGTGGCCTCTACCATGGGAGGGTTTTGTGATGTTCCGCCCCTTGTCCCGGGCCATTCAGGTGGCAATGTATTATCCTATTCGCATTGTTGCGGCGGCGATTATTTTAACAGCGTTACTGTTTATTCCCCTGGGGTGGAGTTCCTGGCAAACCTATCTAATTTTTCAAAATACGGTGGCTGTGGATTTTCAACTCCAGGCCCAGGCTGGCAAAATTGTCCACTTAGACGAAGTCTTAACCATGTCTTCTCAAATGGCCGCCGCCACAGGGGATTTGGAGTGGGAAGCACGGTATCTCAAATTTGAACCGGAATTAGGAGCGGCGATCAAGCAAGCCATTGCCATTGCACCAGAAGCCTATGAAGGGGAAGGAGCCCAGGAAACTGAAATCGCCAACAACCGTTTGGTGGTAATGGAAACAAAAGCTTTTGAGTTGGTGCGGCAGGGAAATTTGTCCCAGGCCCAGGCCATGCTCAACAGCCGGGAATATCTGGGTAATAAACGAATTTACATTGACGGCATTGCAAGGAGTGAACTGGCGATCGCCAATCGTATCCAGGCCAACCTAGCTAATTTTCGGCAGACATTATTTTTTGCTAGCACCCTGGCTGTAGTTAGTTTAATTACCTTAATTCCCCTCTGGGCTGTGGTGCTAAAGGTTTTGCAAATGTATATTAAGGACCGGGAAATAGCCAGACAGGAAGTGCTTAAAGCAAACAGTCAACTGGAAATAAAAGTAGCAGAAAGAACAGCAGACTTAGCCAAAGCAAACGAAGCAATTACTGGCCTCAATGCTCAGTTAAAACAGGAAAATATGCGATTGGGAACCGAGTTAGATGTAGCGAGAAAATTACAAATGATGGTTTTACCCAAACATGAAGAATTATCAGAAATTACCGATTTAGATATTGCTTGCTACATGGCTTCGGCCACTGAAGTGGGGGGAGATTATTATGATGTGGTTAAAATCGGTAACCGCATTTTTATTAGCATTGGCGATGTCACTGGCCATGGGTTAGAAAGTGGAGTAATGGCCATAATGGCCCAAACTGCGATCCAAACTCTGCTAACGGCAGAAATTACGGAAGCAGTGCAATTCCACAATTTACTCAATCAGGTTCTCTACAAAAATACCCAACGGATGGAACTGAGTAAAAATATGACCCTGGTGATGTTAGATTATCAATCGGGGGAATTAATCCTTAGTGGCCAACATGAATCCATTTTTGTGGTTCGTGCTGATGGCGCCATAGAAGAAATAGATACCATTGATTTAGGCTTTCCCCTTGCTTTGGAGAAAGATATTACGACCTTTATTGCCCGCACCCAAATTAATTTACATTCAGGGGATGTGGTTGTGCTATACACCGATGGTATTCCCGAAGCAGAAAACGGGGAAAAACAATTTTATGGTTTGGCAAGATTTCAAGAGGTGCTCATTGCCAATCACCAGTCAACAGCCTTGGAAATTAGTCAAGCAGTGGTGGAGGATTTAATGGCTTATATTGGTGACAGCCGGGTTTTTGATGACATTACTTTAGTCATTTTTAAAAAAATATAGTTAGCTTCAGCACAAGATTATCCATGTTTTAGATGGAGTTTTTCTTGGTCATAATGCTCGCAAGTCTATAATTACTATAAAAATGCCGCGGGAAACAGGGCGCTAATTTTCAGGCCCTGGGACTGTGAAAGCCTTTATAATAGGTTGCCCCTTTAAAATCGTTTTTTTCCTTTAGTTTTAGTCCCTGAGCATGCCTCGAATACTGATCATTGACGATGACCCGGCAATTTCCGATTTAGTCTCCATTAATTTAGAAATGGCAGGCTACGATGTCCAACAGGCAGTGGATGGCATCAAGGGGCAAGCGTTGGCGGTGCAACTACAACCGGATCTGATCATGTTGGACTTGATGTTACCCAAAGTGGATGGATTTACGGTTTGTCAACGTTTGCGCCGGGACGAACGCACAGCAGATATTCCGGTTTTGATGCTAACGGCGTTGGGTCAGATCCAGGATAAAATTCAAGGCTTTGACTCTGGGGCGGACGATTACCTCACTAAGCCTTTCGACGTGGAGGAAATGTTAGCCCGGGTGAGGGCCCTACTGCGACGCACCGATCGCATCCCCCAGGCGGCAAAACATTCAGAAATTCTTAACCAGGGACCCCTAACCCTAGTGCCCGAAAGGTTTGAAGCTATTTGGTTTGGTAAAAGTATCAAGCTGACCCATTTAGAGTTTGAGTTGCTTCACTGTCTGTTGCAGCGCCATGGGCAAACGGTTTCCCCCAGTGATATTTTGCGGGAAGTATGGGGCTACGAACCAGATGATGACATTGAAACCATCCGGGTCCACATTCGTCACCTCCGCACTAAGTTGGAACCGAATCCCCGTCGACCTCGCTTTATTAAAACGGTGTATGGGGCAGGCTATTGTTTGGAACTGTCAACGGAAGAAGGAGGCGGTAGTCCAACGTAGGTTTTAGCTTAATTTCCAGCCCATTATTCCCATTGCTTTGCCCTAGATTTGAGTATTTACCATGGCCGTCACTGATTTAAGTTTGACCAATTCTTCCCTGATGCCTACGTTGAACCCGATGATTCAACAGTTGGCCCTGGCGATCGCCGCCAGTTGGCAAAGTTTACCCCTCAAGCTCTATCAATTGCCGGAGGATTTGGGCTATGTGGAAGGCCGCCTGGAAGGGGAAAAGTTAGTGATTGAAAATCGGTGCTACCAAACGCCCCAGTTTCGCAAAATGCATTTGGAGTTGGCCAAGGTGGGCAAAGGGTTGGATATTCTCCACTGTGTAATGTTTCCTGAGCCTTTATACGGTCTACCTTTGTTTGGCTGTGACATTGTGGCCGGCCCCGGCGGAGTGAGTGCGGCTATTGCGGATCTATCCCCCACCCAAGGCGATCGCCAATTGCCCGCAGCGTACCAAAAATCATTGGCAGAGCTAGGCCAGCCAGAATTTGAGCAACAACGGGAATTGCCCCCCTGGGGAGAAATATTTTCTGAATATTGTTTATTCATCCGTCCCAGCAATGACACTGAAGAAGAAAGATTTGTACAAAGGGTAGCGGATTTTTTGCAAATTCATTGTCACCAATCCATCGTTGCCGAACCCTTGTCTGAAGCTCAAACTTTAGAGCACCGTCAGGGGCAAATTCATTACTGCCAACAACAACAGAAAAATGATAAAACCCGTCGGGTACTGGAAAAAGCTTTTGGGGAAGCTTGGGCGGAACGGTATATGAGCCAAGTCTTATTTGATGTTATCCAATAAAAGCACTTCCTGCTTTTAGCAAACATTGCTTTTTTTAAGAAGATTTAAGCTTCTTATTTTACTATTTGTATGGATTTAAATTAATCTAAACTGGATGTAGGACAAAATTAATTTTTACTATCCCTCAGTCTGACGGAAGAGGGATAATGATTATCGATCAAGCAAAACTGTGATTCACGGGATTGGCGATCGCCTAAGGAAGGGATGGGGATAGAGAAATGATGCTAGAATTTGCCATAGCTAGGGGTGTCTAGAAAGCTAGGCTGAGAAAAACCCTTAGAACCTGAGACTGGGTAATACCAGCGGAGGGAAGCTCACCATTCGAGGAAATTTGTATGAGAACTGCTTGGGTTGCTAAGCGCCAGGGACAAACCAATGTTTCCCAGATGCATTATGCCCGCAAAGGGGTGATCACGGAGGAAATGGATTATGTGGCGAAGCGAGAGAATCTGCCCGTTGAGTTGATCAAAGACGAAGTGGCCCGGGGACGCATGATTATCCCCGCCAACATCAACCACACCAACCTGGAACCGATGGCGATCGGCATTGCTTCCAAATGTAAGGTCAATGCCAACATTGGCGCTTCTCCTAACTCTTCCAACATTGACGAGGAAGTGGAAAAGTTGCTTTTGTCCGTTAAATATGGCGCAGACACGGTAATGGATTTATCCACCGGCGGTGGTGACTTAGACGTGATTCGTACCGCTATTATCAATGCTTCCCCCGTTCCCATTGGCACCGTACCCATTTACCAAGCCCTGGAGAGCGTCCACGGTAGCATCGAAAACCTGACCCCGGATGATTTCCTCCACATCATCGAAAAACATGCCCAGCAGGGAGTGGATTACATGACCATCCACGCGGGACTGTTGATTGAATATTTGCCCTTGGTGAAATCTCGGATTACCGGCATTGTTTCCCGCGGCGGTGGCATTATTGCTAAATGGATGTTGCATCACCACAAGCAAAATCCCCTCTACACCCACTTTGACGAGATTATTGAAATCTTCAAAAAATACGACGTTTCCTTCAGTTTGGGGGATTCTCTCCGTCCCGGCTGCACCCATGATGCTTCCGACGATGCCCAATTGTCTGAACTTAAAACCCTGGGTCAGTTAACCCGCCGGGCTTGGGAACATGATGTGCAGGTGATGGTGGAAGGCCCCGGCCATGTCCCCATTGACCAAATTGAGTTCAACGTTAAAAAACAGATGGAAGAGTGCAGTGAAGCGCCCTTCTACGTGCTTGGTCCCCTGGTAACGGACATTGCTCCTGGTTATGACCACATTACCTCCGCCATCGGAGCGGCGATCGCCGGTTGGCACGGTACCGCCATGTTGTGTTACGTCACCCCCAAAGAACATTTGGGCTTACCTAATGCGGAAGATGTGCGCAATGGTTTAATCGCCTATAAAATCGC
This sequence comes from Synechocystis sp. CACIAM 05, assembly GCF_010222815.1. Classification (GTDB taxonomy): domain Bacteria; phylum Cyanobacteriota; class Cyanobacteriia; order Cyanobacteriales; family Microcystaceae; genus Synechocystis. The sequence goes on from NZ_CP019225.1 coordinate 2,920,823, forward strand.
CGCCCACGCCGCCGACATTGCCCGCCATCGCCCAGGGGCCCGGGACCGGGATGATGAACTTTCCAAAGCCCGCTATAACTTCGACTGGAACCGTCAGTTTGAGTTGTCCCTTGATCCAGAACGGGCCAAGGAATACCACGACGAAACTTTACCGGCGGACATTTATAAAACCGCAGAATTCTGTTCCATGTGTGGGCCCAAATTCTGCCCCATGCAAACTAAAGTCGATGCAGAAATGCTGGAAGAACTAGAGGTCTTTTTGGCTAAGGATAAAGAAATGGTATCCCAGCGTTAACAGTTAGCTTGCCCTCCCAATTTAATTAGCTCTGGCTATGGCAACTTTAGGAAGTAGATTAAGTTGTTACTGATTAATTCCGAGAAAAAATATTTGCGGAATTTTCGTTTGTTCTCTAAATCTATCCATTGGAGCAACCAGAAGGCTGAGAAAAAAGGGAGGCAGAGTCTGACCATAGAGGTGGGTTCAGGCCCACCTTTCTAGTTTTTAATTTTGATCTGATTGATGGGGAACAATTTTGCCCAACTGAAGCGGTTGATTAACTTTTTTCGGACTGTGATTTTACCAGCCCGCATCAGTCAGTTGATATTACAGACCTTTCTGAAATGGCAGAAAGATAACTGCATGGATATGGGGGCCGCCCTGGCTTACTATGCATTATTTTCCCTGTTTCCCATCTGTTTAGTAATGCTTAGCATTGCTGGTAGATTATTAGGGGCAGATTCAAACTATTATTTACAGTTAATTAGTTTTGCCCAAAATATTTTGCCAGAACAGCCCTTCAGGGTTTTTCAGCAAGCTTTGACTAATCTTAACCAAAGTAGCTTTAGTGCTGGACTCATTGGCTTTGGTATTTTGGTTCTCACTGCTAGTCGTATTTTTGATGCTTTGAATCAAAGTGTAAAGAAAATCTGGGCGGTGGTTCATCAGCCCAAGGAAAATATTGGGGTTAAGCACCACGCCTTCAATTTTATCAGGAATAAAATCCTCGCTTTTTTGCTGGTTTTAAGTACAGTGATGGTATTTTTGCTATCCATATTTGCCAATTTAGCCGCTAAAATTTTCCTCACCGTACTGGCGGAATTTGGACAGTCCATTCCTTGGGTTACCTTTGACAGTTTAGGATTAATTACCACTCTACAAACTAGTATTTCTTACTTTCTCATTACCGTAGTTATTATCACTCTATTCAAAGTTTTGCCTCCCGTCCGTCTGCAATGGTGGGATATTTTTCCCGGCGCAATTTTAACTGCGGCCACCATGATGGCCTTACAAAATGCAGTTGGTAGTGGCATTATTCGCATTGGTGAAAACTTACAAGCTTACGGTGTGGTGGGCAATGTAATGGTATTGTTATTGTGGATTTATTTGATTTTTCAGGTGTTTTTTATTGGTTGCGAGTTTACCTTTGTATTTACCTATATTTTTGGTAGTCGTCACCAGAAAGAAAAACCATTTTAGGGTTGTGTTTTAAAAGCCCCCCTAGTCCCCCAAAGTTGGGGGGGGATTTAGGTAAAAGTCCTCCAGCATTGCCGAAGCTTTAGTGAGGAAATTTAGGGGGATAAATATCTAGAGTTGCACTTTCTAAACAGATTCTTAGAGTTGTGTGAAGAAAACTTTCTATTCCTGCTCCGATAATATCGCCGCCAAGGATTAAGCTAGGGGATGCTTCGGACATAATTTTATGGATAGTTGTAGAGTGTGCTGAAAATTTCCGCCATTATCGCTCGCAAATTTAAAACTTAATTTAAAACTTTTGGAGGACACTGATTTGGAAAATATTGCCATTGTTGTTGTGGAGCCCCAGGGGGAAAGAAACGTAGGGGCGATCGCCAGAGCGATGAAGAATATGGGGTTGGAAGAATTAATTTTGGTCAATCCCCGTTGTGATTATCGGAGCGTTGAGGCCCAAACCATGGCAGTCCATGCCAAAGACGTCCTCGCCCAAGCGAAGGTAGTGGATGATTTGGCCACAGCCCTTGGCGATCGCCAGCGCATCATTGCCACCAGTGCTAGGGAGCGAATATTGCAATCTCCCATGGAAGCCCCCCGCCAAGCATTGCCTTGGTTGTTGGCTCCAAACCTGAAAAGCGCCCTAGTATTTGGTCGGGAAGACAGTGGCCTAACCAATGAGGAACTCAACCAAGCCCACCGTTTTGTGCGGATCCCAGTCCATCCCCAATATCCCTCGTTGAACCTTTCCCAAGCAGTGATGGTCTGTACTTATGAGTTGTACCAAGCTAGCCTAGCCATGGAGACAAATAACCAAGTCCCTGGCGATCGCCTGGAGGATGGGTCAACCATGCCCTTGGCCACCAATGCTCAATTGGATAGTTACTGTCAGCACCTGGAGAAAACTTTGCTCAATATCGAAGTTTTATATCCCCATACTGCCCGTAGTAAAATGGCGAAATTTCGCAGAATTTATCAGCGAGCCGCCCTAAACAGCGAAGAAGTGGCCCTATTGCGGGGAATTTTGGGCCAAATTGATTGGTTAGCGCAACAAATTAAACCTTAAATTAGTCATTCCGAGCAACCAAGGGGGGGATTGTGATGGCCTGGCCAATAAACTTTTGCCAAGTTCTTGTCCTGTATGGGTGCTTCGTTTTAGAGTGTTGAACTAATGGAAAGGCCGCCCTCCCTAACGACCGATCCTCCTCTGGGTTAATGCCCCTCCAGCCTCACCATGATTACTTCCATGCCCCGCCGTCCTAAGTCTCGTCGCACCCAACGCCGTAATCTCCGGGTTATCTCCGGTACATCTACCCCCCCCACCGGCGTCACCATTGCTGAGGTTGGGGAACAGGCCGGTGCTTCCGCAGAAATAAACCAAGAGCAGTCAAACCAAAAGCCAGGGGAAACCAAGGTCAACCCCCTGAAGGTTGTTAGCGCCACCGGGGTTAAATCCGTAGCCAAGGGCAAAAATGTCGGCCTACGGCCCCGCAAACCCAGTAAACCCCTCAGTTGGTGGCAAAAGAGTGTGTTGACCTCTGTTCGCCTTGGCATTGTGGGCATTGGCATCGGGGCGATCGCCGGTACGGCCATTACCACCTTCAGTCCCACTAAATTTATCCGGGGAGACCAGAATGGTGCCCCCTTGACCACTGCGAAAGAACCCCATCAAGCCCAGCCGGACCAGCCAGCTATTTACCCCCAAAAGGTGTTAGCTTCCATTGCGGGTTGGGTCACCACTGAAACCGATAAATTGCGGGGAACACCGGCAACGGCCACACCAGAAGCGACAGAAAGTCAGGAAACGACCGTGGCCACTGCCCCCAGTGCTTTCTCTGACCAGGTTCAGCCTACCCAAGAGGATCAGGCCCTAACCCAAAAATTAACTACCCTGGGCACTTCCAAAGCTCCGGCCATTAATTCCTACTCCTATTTCATTGATGTGGATAACGGCCAGTTCGCCAATGCCAAGGGAGAAACCCAACTCCCCGCCGCCAGCACCATTAAAATTCCCGTGGCGATCGCCTTTTTTGAAGCAGTGGACCAGGGCAAAATTCAACTCCACGAAGAACTGCCCCTAACGCAAGATGTGATTGTGGGGGAAGCGGGTACCATGCAATATGACGTGGGCAAACGCTCCAGCTATCCAGCCCTGGAGGTGGTGACCAAAATGATTGTGATCAGCGATAACACCGCCACCAATATGTTGATCAAACGGCTGGGGGGTAAGGAATTTCTCAACCAACGCTTCCAGGCTTGGCAGATGCCCCAAACGAAAATTAATAATTACCTGCCGGATTTAGAAGGTACCAACACCACCAGTCCCCAGGATCTAGCTTTATTGCTGGTCAAACTCCAGGGAGGGGAATTGTTATCCCTTAAATCCCGCGATCGCCTGTTGGGGATCATGCAACAGACCAAAACCCGCACCCTTTTACCCCAGGGGTTGGAACCGGATGCCCAAATTGCCCATAAAACCGGCGACATTGGTACCGTCTTGGGGGATGCGGGCATAGTGGATATGCCCAATGGCAAACGCTATGTGGGGGCCGTCTTGGCCACCAGACCCCATAACGATGTGGCGGGCCGTTTGCTAATTCAAGATATTTCTCGCACTGCTTACCAACACTACAAAGGTATTACCCCTCCAGCTAGCAGTCCCGCCCAACCCCCGGCTAAGCAGGAAAGCCCTGCTACTGCTCCAGTGGAGCCGAGTAATTAATCAAACTGAACGTAGTTCCGGGTCTTCCGTAGTTTCGGCGATCGCCTGGGCCGTGAAAATTGCCTGGGAACTTTGGCTTTGTTCCGGGGAAGCGGGACGACGTTGCACATAGGTGCCATCGGGCTGTAGCTCCCAAGCTTGACGATTATCGGCCAAAAGAATGCCCAAGATGGACTGTAATTCCTGTTTGAGATCCGGCTGTTCCACCGGCACCACCGCCTCCACCCGTCGGGTTAGATTGCGGCTCATCCAGTCAGCACTGCCAATGTAAATTTCCTCTTCACCGCCATTGTGGAAATAGAAAATGCGGGAGTGCTCCAACAGACGACCAATCACACTGATTACCCGAATGTTTTCACTGACATTTTCCACCCCCGGTCGGAGGCAACAAATACCCCGCACAATCAGATCAATCTGCACCCCCGCCTGGGAAGCTGCGTAGAGGGCACGAATGATCTGGGTATCTACCAGGGAATTCATCTTGGCCACAATGCGGCCGGTGCCCCCATTTAGACAATGGTCCGCTTCCCGCTCAATCATTGCCACCATTCTTTCCCGCATATTAACGGGAGCCACCAGCAATTTTTGGTAATCCTTTTGGCGGGAATAGCCGGTGAGAAAGTTAAATAAATTGGTCAGGTCATTGCCCAATTCTGGACGACAGGTAATCAACCCCAAATCGGTGTAGAGCTTAGCGGTTTTGGGATTGTAATTGCCAGTGCCAATGTGAACGTAACGACGGATATCAGGGCCTTCCTGGCGCACCACCAAGACGGTTTTAGTGTGGGTTTTTAGCCCCACCAGTCCATAGACCACATGGACACCGTACTGTTCTAATTTTCTAGCCCAGTTAATGTTATTTTCTTCATCAAAACGGGCCTTTAGTTCCACCAACACCGCCACCTGTTTGCCATTTTCCGCCGCCGCAATCAGAGCGTTAACAATGGGGGAATCCCCCGAAGTGCGGTACAGGGTCATTTTAATGGTCAATACATGGGGATCGTAGGCCGCCTGGGTAATAAATTGTTGCACCGAAGCGGTGAAGGATTGATATGGATGGTGAACTAAAATATCTCCCTGGCGAATCAGAGTAAAAATATCTATCCCCTCCTGCTGGACCCGGCCGTCTTCGTCCCCATCCACAAATTCATAGACATGCTTCAGGCGGGGAGGAATAACCGAAGCCCAGGGTTCGTCCTTGAGGTGGGGAGCAGGTAAAGAAAGGAAAAAGAACAGATCCTTCAGCCCCAACAGGCCGTCAATGTCATAAACGTCAATTTCTTCTAGCCCTAGATCCGTCATCAGGCGATCGCGAATATTTTTCGGAGTTGAAGCATTGATCTCCAAACGCACAGCGGATTTACCCACCCTCCGTTTACGCAATTCCTCTTCGATCGCCAGGAGTAGATCATCAGCCTCGTCTTCTTCCACTGCAATGTCTGCGTTACGGGTCACCCGAAATAAATGACATTCCTGGATGATCATGCCGGGAAAAAGGGAAGCTAAATTGTGGGCGATGACCTGCTCCAGGGGCACACCGGTCCAGAGCCATGGTTTGTTGGGGTCTGGCTGACACACGTCCTCGGGCAAAGCCACAAAGCGGGGCAGAGTGGGGGGCACTTTTACCCTGGCAAATAATTCTTCATCCGTATCCGGGTCTCGCACCACCACCCCCAAATTAAGACTAAGGTTGGAAATGTAGGGAAAAGGATGGCTGGGGTCCACCGCCAGGGGAGTTAAAACCGGGAAAATATGGTCATCATAGAATTGATGCAAATACTGTCTTTCTTCTTGGCTTAGATCTACATAATCGTTGAGGAAAATGCCCTCATCCGCTAATTTTTCCTTGAGCACATACTCAAACACCTGGTTTTGTTGATATACCAAAGGCCGCAGACTTTTACTAATTTCTTTAAGCTGTTGGGATGGAGTGCGACCATCCGCAGTCAACTTGGTGACATTCGCTTCTACCTGTTGCTTGAGCCCCGCCACCCTGACCATAAAAAATTCATCTAGGTTGGAGCAAAAAATCGCCAAAAACTTTAACCGTTCCAACAAGGGGGTACGGTCGTCTAAACCTTCATGGAGGACCCGTTGATTAAAGGCTAACCAACTCAATTCTCGATTAAAATAGTAAGCAGGATCTTTAAAGTCAACGGTGGGGGCAGAGGGCATAGCTTGGATCATGGGGGGCAGGATACCAATGGCACGGGGATAGGCGATCAGGTTGATCTTACCCCAGCTTAACCTGGCGAAAATTATGGCCAGTTTAAGGAAGGTAAAAAACGAAATTAGCTGGAAAAAGTAGCAGATGGGGAGCAAGGGACATTGAAGTGATCCTTCGCATATATTTCCCATGGAAAATATAAACTATGAGCGGCTTTTGGATATAGATGGCTACTACAAAGAAAATCTGGAATTGATTGAGTCCCTAAAAAACAATAGACAGAACATAGGCGAGATTGCATTGCAGGAAGTTTTTAATCAAACGTTCAAATACAGAAAACAGCCAGATAAAGTTGGTACTGGTGCAACCGTCAATCACAGTTAGCAGAGCAAAAGACTGGTGCAGCCTATATTTCCCAGCAAAAAAACACTAATTGCCCAAACTTTTCTGGGATTTGAGCACAATGGCTGCCACCAAAGCTGGAGTGCCACCGATTAAACCGATCGCCAACCAACGACGGAAATTACGACCCTTCCCATAGGCGATCGCCGTGGCGGTGAGTCCCAGTAAACAATGGGCCGTGCCGAGGATAATAACCTGGGTGACAATGGGCAAATTGGTTAACGTTGTTAGGGCATCAGTATTTATCAAGACCAACCCCTAACTTTCTTGTGCTTCTGATTTAGCTTTGGTTCGACGTACCCGACGCACCGGCAAATTGGCAATTAAAGCTGTCATCCGTTGGTCACTTTCCAAGGAAAACTCCATCTCTCCGGGGTCAATTTCCACATAGCGACTCACCACCTCCACGATTTCCCGTCGCATTTCCTCCATCATTTCCGGGCTTAGCCCTGATCGATCATTGGCGATGACCAGTTTGAGCCTCCGACGGGCATCTTCGCCGCTATTTTTGCCACTCCGGCTAAAGAGCCTTTCAATCAATTCTAAAATCATGCTGGTTTTCGCTCACTGGCTGTTAGGTCATAACGGAAAAAGGGCAAATCCATGGGATTAACCCCCCAAGAGACGACGGCGGATACGGTTGAGTAGGGTATTGTGGGCCGCCATGAAATCCAGAAAGGGAATGTCTTGGCCTTCTAGGCGACGGGCAATGTTTTGGAACGCTAACCCCGGTACAGACAGCTTTTCTTCCATTACTAAAGGTTCCCCTTTGTTGGTGGAAATAATAATTTTTTGATCGTCTGGCAAAATGCCAATGAGCGGCACCGCTAAAAGGTCTAAAATGTCCTCCACACTAATCATTTGATTGAGTTGTACCATCTCTGGTCGCAGGCGGTTAACAATCAAGCTAATTTTGCCGATGTCTTCCGCTTCCAAAAGACCAATTACCCGGTCTGCATCCCGCACCGCCGACATCTCTGGAGTAGTGACTATGATTGCCTCCTGGGCCGGAGCCACCGCATTGCGAAAACCAGCTTCAATACCAGCGGGACAGTCGATGATAATGTAGTCAAACTTATCTTTGAGTTGTTCCACCAAAGACTGCATTTGTTCAGCATTGATGGCATCCTTTGAGCGGTTTTGGGCGGCAGGGAGCAGGACTAAATTGGGCAGACGCTTATCTTTTACTAGGGCTTTGTCGATGGTACATTCATCAGCTAAAACGTCGATGGCGGTGTAAACAATACGTTGTTCCAAACCCAGCAATAAATCCAGATTTCGCAGGCCAAAGTCCGCATCAATCAGGACAACCTTTTTTCCCAATCGAGCTAGGGCCGCTCCTAAATTGGCGGTGGTGGTGGTTTTTCCGACTCCACCTTTGCCCGAAGTGACAACAATAATCCGATTCATAGTTGGCTGATAACGTGCGGTAATAACTTGGACTCGAAACTGTTAGCGGGCAGTTAGTGAGTAAGGGGTAAGGATTTTATAGCAGAGCAGAACGCTGAAACTGACGCACCGGGGTCAGACGGATACCTTCTGAAGTAATATAAGCGATTTCGGGCTCACGGCGATCAACGGCATCGGCCCCTACCCTAGCTAGGCGATCGCCAATGCGGATCTGACAGGCGGCCAACCGCAGAATCATAATAACAGCCTGGTCATTGCCTTTGGCACCGGCATGGGCCATACCCCGCAAACATCCCCAAATAAGGATGTCACCGTCGGCCACAATGCTACTGCCCGGATTGACATCGCCAATGATTACCACATCTCCTCCATGGCGAATTTCCCCCCCAGAACGGAGGGTATGGCGTACCACTAACGGTTTGGGGAGAGAAGGGGTCTCGGAAGGATCCACCAGGGGCTTGTCGGCCATGGTTTGATCCACGGAAAGGCCGGCACTGGCGGCGGCCACAGCGGTTTGACGACGGTTGGTTTCCACCCACTGCAAGGTCAGGTTCTGTTCCTTCAGGCCAGCGGCGATCGCCTGGAGTTGTCTAGCATCCAACAGTTGATTATTCACCGCTAACCGCACTAGGGTCTGGTCTTGCCATCGCCCCGCCATAATACGCAAATAATTACCCAAGCTTTGTTCCAGTTGTTGATGGGAAAACACCAGGCTAGGGGAGTCGGGAGCCGTCGTTACCGTCGGGAGAGTTAGGGATAATCGGACAAAGTTTCCCTGGGGGACTAATTGCCACTCAGGATGGGGTGTGTCGTCACTCATCAAAAAAATTTAGAATTTTGCCGTAGGATCGCCCTTTACCTTAGCACTTCACTTTCCCCGACTGTCCTCCTCCCAGGGAGTCAATTCGAGCTGGGGTGGAGATTTTTTGCCCTGGGGCCGGGAGGGTTAGGAAAGACAAATTTTTCGCTACGATTGAAGAGAATCCTGCCATACTCCGCTGTGGCATTTAACATTAATCCCTACATTATTTATGGCTGTCTGTCCCACCTGTAATCACACCAATCCAGAAGGGGCCATCCAGTGTGAGGCCTGCTTTACCCCCCTGCCCACTCTGATGCCTTGTCCCCACTGTGGCAGCTCCGTGCAAAGTGATGCTACTTTTTGCGGCAACTGTGGACAGACCATTGATCCCCAACAATTAGTAGTAAGTGCTCCGGAGGAAGAAGAGGTCCCCATCCCGATCGCCGTAGCTCCAGAAAGTGCTGAACCCATTCCGGCCATTCCCGAAGTTTCCTCCACACCGGCCCCATTTCCCGTGGGCACCCGACTCCAATCCCAGGGGGCTTCCCTTGTCCATGTGCAGACCCAAACCACGTTGGAAATTCCTGCCGGCCTAACGGTAATTCACCTAGGCAAACCCAACGATAAGGTACCACCAGACATCGATGTGTCGGGTTTTGCCAATTCCGATGTGGTGTCTAGGGTCCATGCCGATATCCGTCTGGAAGGCAATGAGTATTTCTTGGAAGATGTGGGCAGTGCCAATGGAACGTACGTTAACCACACGGCCCTCCTCCCAGGCAACCGTCATTTACTGCGCCCCGGCGATCGCCTTGCTTTGGGCAAAGGGGATTTGGTCACATTTATATTTCAGTTGCATTAGGTTGCCCCCAACTTTGCTCAGGAATTAAATCCACCATTGAATATTGAGATCCCCTAGGCGCATGGAAATTCCCGTCCGCTATCAACCCCGCCTTTTAACTCCGGAGGAAAGGGCAGGTTATCTAGATTGGTCTTTGGATTTTTTTACCGACGATCGCCTATTGCAAATTCCCTACATTGATTTGACGTTGCAATTGGATGTGACCAATGCCTATGGAGTTTACCAACAACAAAAGGACAGCCCAGGCAGTTTTTTTGCTTTTTTGCTCTGGCATTGGATGCAATGTTTGCAAAACCATTGGGAATTTCGGCTCCGCTATTACAATCAACAATGGTATGTGTTGGATAATCCGCCGGCCATGGTCAGCGTGGCGATCGGGGGCAAAGAACGTTTTTCCGAAATGCTATTGGAAAATGTCTCCCAACTTAGCTATGGGGATTTTGCTCAACTTTACAGTGAGAAATTAGCCCAAATTCGGGCAGGAAACTACGAGAGAGCTGAATATAACACCTTCTGTTTAGCTTGTATTTTTGGTAATTTACCCAACTTAAAATTTACGGCTTTGAGTGTACACTATCGCAGAGAAAAAATCCAAGGACAATCGTGGTTTTACTTCGGTCAACGCTACTGGCAAGATGGCAAACTATTAATTCCCCTCTGTTTTAAAATTCACCATGCGAATGCAGACCCCTTTGTGCTTGATCAACTAATCAGCCAATTCCAAACTCGTTTTTCTCCTATGCCATGTATTCCACCATCCTCAAGCTAAAGCCAATTATTTCGCTGACAGATCAGCAATTTGTCGCTCTCTGTCAACAAAATCCTGATTTAAAATTTGAACGTAGCTCCAACGGAGACCTAATTATTATGCCCCCCACGGGTGGAGAAACAGGCCGTCGCAACTCAGAATTAAACACGGATTTTAATCTTTGGAATCGTCGGACTCAATTGGGTGTAGTCTTTGATTCTTCTACTTGCTTTCGTTTGCCTAACGGTGCTTTGCGCTCCCCCGATGTGGCGTGGGTAAAAAGGTCAACATGGGAAGCATTAACTCCCGCAGAAAGGGAAAAGTTTCCCCCGCTCTGTCCAGATTTTGTGTTGGAACTACTTTCCCCCAGTGATGCCCTAGCTGCAACTCAAGCAAAAATGCGTGAATATTTAAGCTGTGGAACGGAGTTAGGCTGGTTAATTAATCCGATTGATCAACAAGTGGAAATATATCGCCCTGATTCCCCGATAGAAATATTAAATAAACCCCAAACACTCAATGGCGATCGCCTGTTGCCGGACTTGGAACTCAATGTGGCTTGGTTATGGGGGTCAAACTAATTCAGAATCTCCATGACACTTCAAAGACTTGCCTATTACCTTCATAAGAAAATAGGGATATTAATAATTGCCGAGTAACAAGGCACATATGGGTATGATAGCGCGAATTTCCACCCTAGGACAATTTTTTAATAATTAATTAACACTAGATTTAAGAAACCTATCAATTTATAAATAATTACCAACAAAATAAAGTTTACTATATCAACCTCGATAAACTGAAGGTATCGATTAGGGGTAAATAGATATGGTAAGTTCAGTCGTCGAAAAAACCTCTGTGGCCCAGAAAGAAACGGCTTTAATCCTCTGGTTTGAAGAGGTGGGCACCCATGATGTTGGTTTGGTAGGGGGTAAAAATTCTTCCCTCGGGGAAATGATTCAACAGTTGACCAGTAAAGGGGTGAATGTACCTTCTGGTTTTGCTACCACTGCCTATGCTTACCGCTATTTTATCCAAGAGGCGGGTCTGGAACAAAAACTGCGGGATCTCTTTGCAGATCTAGACGTGAATGACATGGTCAATTTGCAGGAGCGGGGCCATCTAGCTCGCCAATTAATCTTAGATACTCCCTTCCCCAAAAATTTACAAACGGCGATCGCCGAAGCCTATGGTGCCATGTGTGAACGCTATGGCCAAAAAATGGGTCGTACCGGGGTGGACGTGGCGGTGCGCTCCAGTGCTACGGCGGAGGATTTGCCAGAGGCTAGTTTTGCAGGACAACAGGAAACCTACCTTAATGTCCACAGCCTTTCCTGTGTGTTGGAATCTTGCCATAAATGCTTTGCTTCGTTATTCACTGACCGGGCTATTTCCTATCGCCATCACAATGGTTTTGACCATTTTGCGGTGGCCCTATCGGTGGGCGTACAAAAGATGGTGCGTTCTGATCTGGCCACTTCCGGGGTGATGTTTTCCATTGATACGGAAACGGGTTTCAAAAATGCCGCTCTGATTACTGCCGCCTATGGCCTAGGGGAAAATGTGGTGCAAGGGGCGGTTAACCCCGATGAATATTTTGTGTTTAAACCTACTTTGAAAGAGGGTTTTAAACCAATTCTGGAAAAACGTTTGGGTAGTAAAGCTATCAAAATGGTCTACGACGTGGGCGGTTCCAAACTGACCAAAAATGTGGAAGTAGCGGAGCCGGAACGGGAAAAATATTGCATTAATGATGATGAAATTCTCCAATTAGCCCGCTGGGCTTGCATTATTGAAGACCACTATTCTGAAGTGCGGGGCGTTTATACTCCCATGGATATTGAATGGGCTAAGGATGGGCAAACGGGGGAATTGTTCATTGTCCAAGCCCGACCGGAAACGGTGCAGTCGCAAAAATCCGCCAATGTGATTAAAACCTATGAGTTAAAAGATCACAGCCAAGTGTTAGCCACGGGCCGCAGTGTGGGGGCGGCGATCGGCCAGGGTAAAGCCCAGGTAATTCGCAATGTGTCCCAAATCAATCAGTTTCGTCCCGGCGAGGTGTTAATCACCAACCGCACTGACCCGGATTGGGAACCGATTATGAAACAGGCTTCGGCGATCGTCACTAACCAAGGGGGTCGAACCTGCCATGCCGCCATTATTGCCCGGGAAATGGGCATTCCGGCGATCGTGGGTTGTGGGGATGCCACCGACACAATCAAAACCGGGGAAGATGTCACCATCTGTTGCTCCGAAGGGGATGAAGGTTCTGTTTACAGCGGCATTTTGAGCTATGAAGTCCACGAAACGGAACTATCTAATTTGCCCCGCACCAAAACTCAAATTCTGATGAATGTGGGTAACCCGGAACAGGCCTTTGGTTTTGCTAGTTATCCCGCTGATGGGGTGGGTCTAGCCCGGTTGGAATTTATCATCGCCAACCACATTAAGGCTCATCCCCTAGCCCTGATGAAATTTGATGAATTGGAAGATCCCTTGGCCAAGGCAGAAATTGCCGAACTAACCAAACTCTATGCTGGCGATCGCCCCCGGTTCTTTGTGGATAAATTGGCCCATGGCATTGCCATGATTGCAGCGGCGTTTTACCCCAAACCTGTGGTGGTGCGGATGTCGGATTTTAAATCCAATGAATACGCTAACCTCCTGGGTGGTCGTCAGTTTGAGCCGAAGGAAGAAAACCCCATGATCGGTTGGCGGGGCGCTTCCCGTTACTACGATCCCAATTACCGAGAGGCCTACGCTTTGGAGTGCCAAGCTCTGAAACGGGTGCGGGACGAAATGGGTTTAACCAACGTCATTCCCATGATTCCCTTCTGTCGTACCCCCGATGAAGGTCGCAAAGTTATTGCGGAAATGGCTAAACATGGCTTGAAACAAGGGGAAAACGGCCTAGAAATTTACGTTATGTGTGAGTTGCCCAGCAACGTCATCCTGGCCGATGAATTTAGCCAAGTATTTGACGGCTTCTCCATTGGTTCCAATGATTTGACCCAATTAACCCTAGGTTTAGACCGGGATTCTTCCCTTGTTGCCCATCTCTTTGATGAACGCAATCTAGGGGTCAAACGGATGGTCAAAATGGCCATTGAAACGGCGAAAGCTAACGGTCGCAAAATCGGTATCTGTGGCCAAGCCCCCTCGGATTATCCTGAGTTTGCTGAATTTTTAGTGGAGTTGGGCATTGATTCCATTAGCTTAAACCCTGATTCTGTGCTGAAAACCGTTCTACGTATTGCGGAGGTGGAAAAAGCCCTAGGCTAGGAAATGATGTCTATTTAGCTAACTAAAGCCAAACCATGAATACGACCCCTTCTTTCCCGCTGGTTCAATTCCAAGGGTAAGGAGGGGTTAAAATGCAGTCAATATTAAGAGTGGATGGTTCATTTTGGGCAAGGGTTAAAAACCTTTAAATCTGGGATGATTGCCAGGGCAAGTCTTTGATATCCCGAAGAAAAATTATGGGAAGTAATGGCTACATCAGTTGATTCAAATCAGTTAAAGGGGCTTCGCCCGGCAAAACCATGAGCGATCGCCACAAAACCAAAGCTGAATTACTCCAGGAAATGGAGAGGTTGAGGACGGATTTAGCAGATATTCAACGCATTGCTAAATTAGGCTTCTGGCGGTTTGACATTGCTTCTAGTGAGATCACCTGGTCAGCAGAAACTTACCAACTATTTGGTCTAGAGCCCCATGAATTTTCCCCTAGTTATGACTGGTTAGTCCAGACCATTCAGCCCGAATTTAGAGAACTGCACCAGAGTATGGCTGATAAGGTTATTGCCACCGGAAAAACCCAGACCATAGAGTATGCAATAACTCGGGCTGATGCTTCTACGGGGTGGATTTGGGCCAGGATTGAAGCGATTATCGATGACCGGGGCCAGGTGAATGGATTGCAAGGGGTGGCCATGGACATCAGTGATCGCAAGATGGCGGAAATAGCCTTAAGGGAAAGCGAAGCCCGCTTTAGGAATTTGTTTGAGTCGAATATTGTCGGGATGTTTTTTGCTTCCAATCAAGGGGAAATTTTCGATGCCAACGACCGTTTCCTACAAATGATTGGTTTCACTAAAGAAGAATTGGACCTCGGGCTGGTGCACTGGGATAGGTTAACCCCCCCCGAATATGATCAAAAGGATCAAGAAATTATTGCCTGTTTACGGAATCATGAAACCCCAGAGCCTTGGCAAAAGGAATATTACCGCAAGGATGGCAGTCGCATTCCTGTGCTGGTCGGTGTTGCCAGCATAGATGTGGAGCTTGAATATACGGTCTGCATAGTGGTGGATATGACCGAACAGCAGAAAACCCTAGATCAGTGCCGATTAACGGAAGCAAAGCTGGCGGAACTCAATGCCCAGTTGGAGCAGCGTGTTTTAGAGCGGACCAAATCACTCCAGGAAAATGAAGATCGTTTGAAGTTAGCGTTTAATGCGGCCAATATGGGCTATTGGGATTTGGATCTGCTAACTAATGGCATTGTGTGGTCAGAAAGCCTGGAGAAAATGATGGGACTTAAGCCGGGAAGCTTCGATGGCGACCTACAAAAAGTTGCACAAATGATGCATCCCGATGATCGAGGGCTTGTCTTGGAAGCCTTGGAGCAAAGTATCCATAATGATGAACCCTATGATTTAGAATTCCGCTTTATCAAACCTGATGGAACCCTGCGCTGGACAGCCAGTCAGGCCATTGTGATTCGAGATCAAAACAATGTACCTCTCCGTGTCATTGGGGTGGATGTGGACGTTACCCGCCGTAAACAATTTGAGGAGGAACTACAAAAAGTCAATCAAGTCCTGGAGGAGCGCCTCGATGAATTGAAACAGCGTAACGCTGAGATGTTAATACTTTCGGGCATTACCGACTATCTCCAGTCCTGTTTTACGGTCAAAGATGCCTGCGGAGTAATTGCAGCCCTGGCTCAACCACTATTTCCTGGTTGCGACGGGGGAATTTTTATCCTGTCTCCCCAGAATAATTGTCTAGAACGGGTCACTTTTTGGGGCAATCCATTTTGCTCCGATGATGTGTTCACCTCCCTAGATTGTTGGGCTTTGCGACGGGGACGGTCCCATGAAGTGAAGCAGGGGCAACATGCTTTGTTTTGCAGTCATGTCAATGACCAACACTTACCACTGGCAAGTTTGTGTATTCCCCTCATTGCCCAGGGGGAAACCCTTGGCTTGCTGTTTCTTTGCACTTTCAAAGAGGAAATTTTGCCCGACATACGGCAACAATTGGCAAAAACAGTGGCGGAACAGCTTGCCATGGCGATCGCCAATTTGAAGTTACGGGAACAACTGGAAGAACAAAGTATCCGGGACCCACTGACCAAACTTTTCAACCGTCGTTATCTGGAACAACGCTTAACTCAGGAACTGGCCAGGGCCAAACGTCATCACTATTCAGTCGGTGTTTTGATGATTGACGTCGATCACTTTAAGCACTTTAACGATTCCCTTGGTCATGACGCTGGCGATCGTATCTTGGCTGCCATTGGTACTCTGCTGAAAAATAATATCCGGACTTCCGATGTGGCCTGTCGTTATGGAGGTGAAGAGATAACTATAATTTTGCCTGATGCTACTATGGAAGAGGCTTCCCAAAAAGCGGAATTTTTACGCCAGGCGATCGCCGAAATGAAAATAGAATACAGTGGAAAAATTGTGAATAGTGTCACCGCCTCTTTTGGGGTTGCTTGTTATCCCGATCACGGCGAAACGGGACAAGAAATTATACAAATAGCGGATAAAGCTTTGTATGATGCCAAACAAGCAGGCAGAAATCGGGTCATCGTCGCCCCCAAAGAGGTTTCCACTTAAGTATTTATTCATTTGTGGCAGGATTTGACTATCATTCAAAAACATTGTAGGAAAGTGTTTGAAAAGTACAAGGCTAGGTATTTATCTCCCTAAATCCCTACTTAACAAGGGAGACTTTTCTGACAGTTCCTCCCTTGGGAAGGGGAGTTAGGAGGGGTTAAACAGCCAGAATTCAACTTTCTAAACAGGCTCTAAGGGATAAATTTAGAGTAAATAAAGTCAGAAAAAATATTTTTGATTTGGTGGATAATTAGCCAAAATTTATACAGTTATTGATGTAATAATTAGAACTATTATTGTTTTTCTTGTTGACTCACATTTCTCCACAACGCTATAATTTGGGGGCAACTTTATTTTCTGCTATCCATTTTAAAGAATGGTTAGGAAATTTTTTTATTAAAATCTATTCAATCTAGAATAAAAAGAGTAATTCACCAATTCCAGCTCAATTATTGAATTATTAAATTTCTAAACATTAACTTCACTATGACCTATCTGCAAACCACCGCCGACTTTTACGCTGAAGTTGCCCAGACCCCAGAAGTGGGACTCTGTTGTGTTCAGAGTAGCCCTCTCCAACTGCCGGGGTTAGTGATTACCGCTGCCATGCAGGAAATGAATTATGGCTGTGGTAGCACCGTCCATCCCAACGAGTTGGGTAATAAGTCTAAGGTGCTTTATGTCGGTGTTGGTGGTGGTCTGGAGGCATTGCAATTTGCCTATTTTTGCCGTCAACCAGGGGCCGTGATCGCAGTGGATCCCGTGGAAGCCATGCGCCAGGCCGCCCAGCGAAATTTGCAGTTAGCCGCCGAAGAAAATGATTGGTTTAGTATCGATTTTGTCGATATTCGTGCAGGGGATGCCTTTACTTTGCCGGTGGCAGACAACTCGGTGGATGTGGTGGCGCAAAATTGCTTATTTAATATTTTTAAGCCGGAAGATTTATCCCGAGCTTTGAAGGAAGCTTATCGGGTTCTAAAACCCCATGGTCGGTTAATCATGAGTGATCCCATTGCTACCCAGCCTATTCCCCAACATTTGCGTCAGGACGAACGGTTACGGGCCATGTGTTTATCCGGAGCATTAACCTATGCAGAATACATTCAACATTTAATTGATACTGGTTTTGGGCAAATAGAAATTCGCGCCCGCCGTCCCTATCGTTTGCTCGATTCCGTCACCTATAACCTGGATGAAAATTTATTATTAGAAAGTTTAGATTCCGTTTCCTTCAAAGTGCCTATTCCTAGTGATGGAGCCTGTGTTTTTACTGGCAAAACCGCTATTTATGCTGGTTCAGAACCCCTATTCGATGACCAAGCTGGCCATATTCTTCAGCAGGGAGTTCCTAGTGCGGTATGCGATAAAACAGCGTTGAACTTAGGTTCTACCTATCCAGACAAAATACTCATCACTGATTCAACTTGGCACTATGACGGTGGCGGCTGTTGTTGATTTTAGTTTTGACCTGATATCAAATTATTCCTGCAGTTAATTTTTAAACAAAATGGTTCAACAATTAGAACGTAGTCAGCAAACATTAAAAATTACGCCCTTTGCAAAAAAGTTGGGTAGTCCCCTTGGTAAACAAACTATTTCTACCCTGCAAATCAATTTGGGTAAACGCTGTAATCTAGCCTGTAGCCATTGCCATGTGGAAGCTAGTCCTAAACGCACTGAAGAGCTTTCCTCAGAGATTTGCCAACAACTAATTGCCATTATTCAAAAATTCCCCCAAATTAAAGTGGTAGATCTCACCGGAGGAGCACCGGAAATGCTCTACGGCTTTAAGCCCCTGGTGGAAGCATCTAGGAAGATGGGAAAAGAAGTCATTGTCCGCTCTAATTTGACCATTTATTTTGAAATGGGATTTGGAGACATTCCTACATATTGTGCCCAGCATCAGTTGAGAGTTGTGGCGTCATTGCCCTGTTACCTTGAAGATAATGTGGATAAAATGCGTGGCAACGGGGTTTATGAAAAATCAATTAAAGCTCTTCAATGGTTAAATAGCCTTGGCTATGGCAAGGATGCTAATCTAGTTCTAGATTTAGTTTATAATCCTCCTTTACCAACCTCAGATAAATTTTCCCTCCCCCCAGCCCAGGAACCCCTTGAGCAGAATTATAAAAAGTTCCTCAAAGAACATTTTGACATCGAATTTAATCATTTATTGACCATTACAAACTTACCCATTGGTCGCAGTAAATTTCATCTTGACAAGCATCAACTGCACCAAAAATATTTGACTTTCCTAGAAAGCAATTTTAATCCAGATACGGTTAACAATCTAATGTGTCGTAATGAACTTTCCATTGACTATTTAGGTAACGTTTACGATTGTGATTTTAATCAAATGGAAAATATTCCTGCGGAAAATCAATCCAGCCATAAGTTAACCGTTGCTGATCTACTAAGAGCTGACAATTTAGACTTAATTCAGCAGGTTAAAACCGCCGATTATTGTTATGGTTGTACCGCTGGTTCCGGCTCTAGTTGCGGAGGGGCATTAATTTGATTTTGACTGATATTATTCCTGCTTTCCTCATACATTTACACTGCAAATGGCCGATTATCTACTAAATGCTCTGCAATGGATTGATGGCTTGGGAACTTGGGCGGCGATCGCCTTTATGTTGCTTTACATAGTGGCCACGGTGGCATTTTTGCCGGGTTCCATTTTGACCCTAGGTGCTGGGGTAGTGTTCGGGGTAATACTCGGTTCAATCTATGTTTTCATTGGGGCCACGCTTGGGGCTACAGCCGCTTTTTTGGTGGGACGATATCTGGCCCGGGGCTGGGTTGCCAAGAAAATTGCCGGCAATCAGAAATTTAAAGCCATTGATGAAGCAGTGGGGAAAGAAGGATTAAAAATTGTTATTTTAACCAGACTTTCTCCGGTTTTTCCTTTTAATTTATTGAATTACGCCTATGGCATCACCAATGTTTCCTTAAAGGATTATGTAATTGGTTCCCTGGGTATGATTCCCGGTACTATCATGTATGTTTACATTGGCTCTTTAGCTGGTAGTTTGGCTACCCTTGGAATGGCAACTAACCAAGCTAATCCGACTTTACAATGGACAATCCGAATTGTTGGCTTTATCGCCACCGTTGCGGTGACTATCTACGTTACTAAAATTGCCAGAAAAGCTTTAAATGAAACGATTTTAACATCGGAAGTAGATGAATAAAGACTTGGTTTTTAGAGAAAAATGTAGGGGAAGTGATTTTGTTGCTTAATTCAGATTTCTATAATAAAGTCTATTGATCATAAAAATATCGAATCATCAATTCCTTTTAACTTACTACTATCAATTGATTGATATATTGCCAAGAATTTCAGGGATGTTATTGATGGAGTAAAGGAGTTAAGGTTAATTTTATTGTCATCTCACCACATAAACAACGCTATTGAAGACTTTCTGGCGCACAATGGATGGGTTAGGGATGTGTTGATAAGATTCTTTTCACGATCATGGTTAAAAATCAAGAGGCTTGGCTAACTCGGGGACTATGGAGCGTACTGATTTGGGGGGCCATGGCAACGGTCTGCCGAGCGGAAACCATTCCTTTTACCCTGCTGCAGCTTAACGATGTGTATGAAATTGCCCCCATTGATAACGGCCGTTGGGGCGGTTTGGCCCGGGTGGCCAATTTACGCCAACAGTTAGAACAAGCTAATCCCCACACCTACACCGTGTTAGCAGGGGATTTCCTCAGTCCTTCTGCCTTGGGCACAGCTCTCTACAATGGCGATCGCCTGGCGGGGAAACAAATGGTGGCGGTGTTGAATGCCATGGGGTTGGACTATGCCGCGGTGGGAAACCATGAATTCGATGTTAATGCCCAACAATTTCAGCAACGGATTACGGAGTCAGATTTTCAGTGGTTATCGGCCAATATTGCTGATGGTGCTGGCAATCAGTTTGAGGGCATCAAACCCTACGAAATTTTGACTGTCCCTGGGGCAGAAGGGGGAGAAGTAAAAGTTGGTATTTTAGCCTTGACCATTGACAGCAATGCTGTGGACTATGTCACCTACAGCGATCCCATTGCCACGGCCCGCCGCTACATAGACAATCTCCAAGGGGAAGTGGATGTTTGGGTGGCCCTGACCCACCTTTCCCTGGCCCAGGATTTGGCCTTGGCCGAAGCTATTCCCGAATTAGATCTGATTTTGGGGGGCCATGAACACGAAAATATCCAGCGTAACCATTTAATTATCAAGCCCGACAGTTCTGCAAGTTGTCCCCAGGCCCAAACGCCAATTTTTAAGGCCGATGCCAATGCCCGCACGGTTTACATTCATCAATTAACCTACGACACAAACCGGCAATGTTTACAAATTAATTCCCAACTGCAACCCGTCACAGCGGCGATCGCCAGTGATCCGGCCACCGAAAAAGTGGTTCAGCAATGGCAGGAAATTGGCTTTAATGCGTTTCGTCAACAGGGATTTGAACCAATGGCCGTTGTGGTCAACTCTCCCATCGCCTTAGATGCCCTCGATGCCCATGTACGCAGTGGCTCCACCAATCTCACCCGGTTAATTGCCAGGGCCATGGAGCAGGAAAACCCCGATGTGGCCATGGTGATGTTTAACGGTGGTATGGTGCGCCTTGATGACCTACTTGGTGCTGGAGCCATCACTCAATACGATATTATCCGCCTCCTACCTTTCGGAGGTCGGGTGGTGACAGTGGAGATACAAGGGGATTTGTTACAAAAAGTTCTGGCCCAGGGGGAAAAAAATAGCGGTACCGGTGGCTATCTCCAGCTAGGGGGCATGGCTCCCAACAATATTGAACCAAGCAAAACTTACCGGGTGGCGTTAATGGAATATTTGTTAAGCGGTCAGGAGGTAGGCTTGGATTACCTGACGACAAATACCCCTGGGTTGAAGGTGATTAACTACGGCCGGGATATCCGCTCGATTTTGGTGGATTATCTACAAAACAATGCCCAGCAAGCTTTTACCGATTTGGGGGAGTTGTGAACAAATAAACTTTTGGTTACGCAGATTCTAACCCAGTTGAAATAACTATCAAAGTAGTTAGTCTGGGTACCAAAACATGCCCTTAATGCCTTCTGGATCTAGCACAAAGCCCAAACGCCGATAAAAATCCACCACCTGGGGATCGGCGAACAGGGTGATATTGCTAATGTCGTAATGGCGTAATTTACGGATGATGTATTGCATCAGGGCCTTACCCAAGCCCTTGCTCTGAAGACTAGGATGGATCACCACGTCCCACACGGTGGCATTGAAAGCATGGTCGGAAGTGGCCCTGGCAAACCCCACCAATCGACGCCGATTGCCCTGCATTTCCCACATGGTAACCACCAAAAAACTACACTCTACGGCCTTTTTGACTTTGCGAATTGGCCGCCGGGCCCAGCCCACCGCATCACATAATTCCTCCAGCTCGTAAAGGTCAATATCCCGCTCAGTGGTGAAAAATATCCGGCCTTTATCGCCGTTATCGGTGGGAAATTCTTCTGCCCCCGTTGGGCCCAGGGATGGTGAACTAGTTGAATCGGGATTAAAAAAGCGTTTCCAAAAAACCATGCCGTTGGGCGTTCAAGAACAAGCTGGGGTGGACAAACGGAAAAACGGTGGGGGCAATGAAAATGGTGATAATTACCTTCAAACCTTAAGTATAAGCTTTGATCGCTTCCCCCTGGTGAATCTCTAAAAGCCTAAATCCTCCCTGGCGATCGCCGCTTCGGTCAATACTTCAGCATCGGTCTTGTTTGGCCAATCTTGGCAACCAATTTCACTGTAAAACTGCTGGTCATAGGGCCGGGTCCGTACCACCACCGGCATGGGCACTGCATGGCCCAAAACCAAGGCCTGTTGTTTGGAATCTAGCTTGGCCAGCACGGAACGCAAATTTTGTCCCCCCGACACCCCGGTAAAAATGGCTTCAATGTCCTTTTCGTCGTTGAGTAAACAGGTAATACGGGTACCAATTTGGGACATAACTTCATTGTCAATGCCCGACGGCCGTTGATCCACCACCAACAAAGTAACAAAGTATTTCCGCATTTCCCTGGCAATGGTGCCAAAAATAGTCTGATGGACAATGGCAGAATCTAAAAAGCGGTGGGCTTCTTCGATGGTAATTACCAATTGCCTCGGGCGATCGCCAACGTGTTTAGTTTGGAGAAATTTTTCTGCTTTTTTAACGTAAATGCCATGGATACGTCTGGTGATCATATTGGTGGCTAGCATATAGGAAAGCAAATTAGACTGGGAACCAAATTCAATTACCACATGTTTACCCGCTTCCAAACATTGCAACAATTGGTCAATGTAATTATGGGTGCTGACTTGTTTGAGATATTTTAAATTTTCCAGCCGTTTTAACTTACGTTGCAAAGACATGATAGAGCCGGGGTGCCCTTGTTTTTCTTCACAAAAAACCTTAATTTCTTCATTGCTCATCACCAGTAAACGGGAAATCCAACTAGAGCCAAACTCAGAAAATAAAATATTGGCATTGTCCAACGCCGCCTCTGACAAACCTAACTCAAAACCAACTAAACGAATATCTTCAATTTCAATTTGATCAAAACTTAAATAGAGTTCCTGGGCTCCCCTCACTCCCCGTCGCTTAGTGGATTCCGCATCGAGGGTAAAAATCTCCACTTCCCCCGGAAACAGTTGCCGCAGACCCTTAACAGTGGAAACGGTTTTGCCTTCCCTCATGGCTTCCCAGCCATACTCCGAGTGCATGTCAAACATCAAATTGACCGCCGCTTGTTTGTGGATAATGCCGGAAATTAATAATCTGGTTAAAAAAGATTTCCCTGTACCCGATTTGCCAAAAACTCCATTGCTCCGTTCCACAAAACGGTCTAAATCCAAACACACTGGCACCGCCATATCCAACGGTTCCCCAATGGCAAAATTGCGACGAAACGGATCATCTTCCCAACCAAACACCAAACGAAAATCCTTTTCACTGGCTTCAAACACTTGACTAAAGTGGGCTGGAATAGTTTTCACCGGCAGTAATTCCACGTCTGCATTACTATTAGCTTGATAGGAAGCCAAACCATTGCCATTACTCTGGCGATCGCCTTGGCCGTTTATCTTTTCAATTGAACTTTCCCCATAACTCGATTCCTTTTCCGACTCCGTTAACATTAACATGGGTGCTAATTCCAACGTGCCGTAGGTGCCACTGCCAGCCAATACATCAATTAAAAAATCATCGTTAATGTTAGGGGGATTAGCCAAAATCCTTGGATTTGCCGTTCCCAAAGAAACATCGGTGAGCAAACAAAAAAAGCGCGATCGCCTACCCTGAATAACTAAAAATTTCCCCACCCGCATTTCTTCCACCGAAACATCCGCATGGAGACGCACTTCCAAGCCTTTACTAAGGGAACCTTGGGTAACGGAGCCGAGGGCATGGTCTGACATAAATTCTGGGGCGGGTCAAAAATGGGGACAACGGTGGCGATCGGTTAATATTCAAACTTTGTGGTTAGTACTATTTTGTCATCCTACCACCTTAACCTCATCTATCTTGCGTAAGTCCTGACGAACTGATTATTGATTTACAGAACTTTCGTCTCTTCATTGCTATGTAAATTTTTGCTAATCTTGAGATGCCATTGCTTCTATCATAGTCATTTTTCATAAACTAGACCTGAGAATTATTCATTCAGCTCTTGAGTTGCACCACATTCTTTACAATGGGGCAAATGTTGATAAGTAAGGGCATGACAGCTCACGCATTCAACATATTGATAATAACCACAGTGGGGACAATAGGAATCCTGGGGACGAATTCGCTTTGCACACTTTACACAACTGGATTTTTGAAATCGTTTAGCTGCTTGACTTTTAGGATTAAAAACAACCCTTTGGAAAAATTTGATAACTCCAAATCCCACTAAAGGAATAAGTAGAATATATAGGTAATTAATAGCAAAAATTAATCCACCAAAGACAGCTTGAACAAAATTTAAAATGAGGTCAAAAATAAGACCAAATTGTAGAAATTCAAAGACCTTTAAAATTAGCGGTATAAGAAAAATAACTAGCAAGTGCCAACTAATCAAAGCTACTAATCCATAGCCTTTTTTCACTGCAACGCTATGAACCCAAAGAGCAGTTCCAATTAGGGGGGTTAAAAAGAGAGCCTGGAAAAAAAAGCGAATAGTGGGATACCAAAATAGTGCATTGATATAACTCTGATTTAATTCCTCCCAGATATCTTTTTGATTAATAAATTTAAGGAAATTAACGCTTTCTGGCTTTGCCAAAAGTTGCTGTTCTAAGCTAGCAATTTCTTGTTCAAGGCTAGCGATTTTAGCAATATTTTGATTTAATTGTTGCTTGGCTTTTTCTGGGGGAGTTTGATTAATTGAATTTTCTTTGCCTTGACCAGCAATTTTTTCTAATAGTGTCGAGTCATATTGGGAACGAATGGTATTATTAGATTCTTCAAGCTCATTAATTTGAGCTACGGTCTGGTTAATTTTGATAATAAGATTTTGATTGTCAGTGGTTTGAATTTTATCGTGATACTGGGCGTAGGTTAAACAAACTTGGCTAACTTGACCAAGATGGCCTCTTTCTGATTCTCTGAAACTCTTCTCTAAACTGTATTGATCAATAGGGTCAGTGGCAATAGCTTCCCGAATAATTTGAAGGTTTTTGTCAGAAATGGTTTGGCTTTGATAATTTTGCCAAGGAGCATGGCAAGGATAAGCTAAATTAGGGGCAAGATACCATTGGCCAATATCTTCTATTCCATTAAAAACATTGATAAGGATAAAAATATCAATAAGAATGATTACGATTAAGCTAACCTTGTTGAGAGGTTCATTCTTAACTGTTCTGGATTTATTCCAGAATTGATCAAATAGCCGACGAATGGAATTAAACATGGGGGTAATTAATTGTTACGTTAAGTTTTTAAATTAAACGTGGGAAGCCATGACCCAGTATCATGAATAAAAACCAGAATTGCCCCAGGGTTATTGCTAGGCAAAGTAAGGATCGGGATTTTCGCTTTTGCCCGGTTTCAATTGCCAAAACTAATTAGTTTATTAATTGTGCCATCTAATTTGTTATCCCCTATCATTCTGGCAGATGGCTTAAGAAAGTGTTTGAAAAGTTTTAAGCAAGCCTTTGAAGCATGAGATGAACCATGGCAACATAGAGCATTGTCTCACTGGTGGTAGGTAAATATTCATAATCC
>NZ_CP019225.1:2946579-2958257 GCF_010222815.1 Synechocystis sp. CACIAM 05
GTGATGTCCGTGCTGTAAAATTCTCGAATTATCATTAATTATGGTGAAAATTTTATTCTTTTCACCATTTTCCATTCTTCACCCTACTTTTCAAACACACTCTAACAATTTTTTTCAAATACTTGCTTTTTTTACTAGCTCCGAGAATTACTCCGGCGATCGCCATAATCTCATTAGCTAGAAAACTAGGAGTGCCTAACAACAGACTTACCCGGATAGAGTTACAGTTTTGTTAAGATTAGTTACAGGTTAATCCGGCAGGGAAAAGTTAATATTCTTGACGACATTGCAAGAACGGTCGAGTTAATGCCACATAACAAATTAAATGTAGTAGACAAAGAACAGAGTTAGGATACAAACCTTGAAATACCATCTACCATGGAGCACAAGCCAAACGAGTTTGTGAAACGAGCCATGAAAATCGATATCATTATTGTCTACATTCAGCGATATCGAAAGGGACATGAGGTTCATTTTGTCCCGCCGCTGACTGGTATCCATCTTGCTGC
Source organism: Synechocystis sp. CACIAM 05 (assembly GCF_010222815.1). Classification (GTDB taxonomy): domain Bacteria; phylum Cyanobacteriota; class Cyanobacteriia; order Cyanobacteriales; family Microcystaceae; genus Synechocystis. The sequence continues at coordinate 2,947,089 of NZ_CP019225.1, forward strand.
CCTGACCCCAGCAAAACATACTGTTCGAGTTATTCACCAACAGGTTGAAACCGTAAATCTAGACAGCGAAGCGGATGTAATTGTCCTCTCCTTCTTCAGTGGTTTTGCCCCGGAAGCATATCGCTTAGCAACGGAATATCGAAAACGGGGCAAGATAACAATCGCGGGTGGTCCTCATGTAACTTTTGCCCCAGAGGAAGCTCTGAGATTTGTGGATAGTATTGTCATCGGTGAAGGGGAGTCGGTCTGGGAGCAAATTTTCCAAGATATCGAACAAAACACTCTTCAGCAGCGATATATTGGTGAAGCAATTCCCCTCAGAAATATCCCCACTCCCCGGTACGACCTGTTACCTCCGCAGTACTTCATTCGACGGGTTGTTCAAGCCACTAGAGGATGTCCATTTACCTGCTCATTCTGCACTGTACCCGTTCTCAATCCCGGCTTTCGTACTCGCCCTGTCGAGGCGGTGCTGAACGACATCCGATACAACAAATTCAAATGGTGGTGGCAACGAAAAACTGTCTGGTTTTGGGATGATAATTTGACGGCAAATAGACCCTATATCAAAGAACTTCTGCGCCAGATGATACCCCTGCGAAAGTGGTGGTTGACCCAAGCAAGTATGGACATCACTAAAGATGACGAGCTGTTAGATTTAATGCGAGACTCTGGTTGCATCGGAATTTTTTTCGGGATTGAGTCATTTGGCCAGGAATCCTTGGAGGATGCGGGAAAACGCCAAAACAAAGTCGCAGAATATCAAAGCAAAATCAAAAAATTGCATGACCGTGGCATTGGCGTGATGGCTGGTTTTATTTCCGGTTTGGATGGAGATACCCCAGAAAGCATCCGGGATATGGCCAACCAACTGGAGGAAATTGGTGTTGATGTGCCATTTTTGAGCATTCTTACTCCCTTCAAAGGTACACGTTCATACTCAAAGATGATGGATACGGATCGGTTGCGTTCTGATTTGGGGTGGGAATTTTACAATGGCTATAATGTCACATTCGTGCCCAATAAAATGACCCCTGCAGAGCTTTTAAAAGCCCACCGAGATTTGTGGAGATCAGCCTTTAGCCTGCAAGCAATTTTTCGTCGGATTGGTAGATCCTTATTTACTTTGCGCGGGGGGGCAATGATGATGTGTAGCATCATGAATCTCTTCTACGGGCTAAAAGCTCTCACAAATAATGAACCGATTAGCTTTGAAGGAACGGATGAATATAAATCAATTCGCGAAACTATCGATTTGATTCCATACAGTCGCCAGAATTCACTAAGTTGATGAGCGCCAACATCTTTGCTGGTTACTAATGGAAAGCAAAGTCCACCCCGCTAAAACTTAGTTTTTTGTGGGGTCATTGGTCATGGCGATCGCCAAAAACTCTACTATGGGTCAACCCTTAACTGTTTTGATTAGCGACAAACCGATCAACCAGTTCAATATCAATAAATTGTCTTGATCAGCTCAGGGGCCAGCAGAATCCCTCCCAAAATAGAAGATGTTAATTGTCCTTGACCTCCTCCTTGAGTGTCAATTTTTTCTCGTTTTACCCATCTTCTTAGGGCGCTTTTTGTCAAACCTATTTCCCTTGCTATTTGGCTTATGGGCTTTCCTGAATCTTCGACAATTTTTACTGCCTCCGATTTCTGTTCACGTGTAAATGTTCGTCTTCGTTTTTGACTCATTTGGACATTCTCCTTGATTTTCGACTCTTTGGATTTGTCCACTTTTTTCAGTCAAGTTCAGTCCTCGTTAAGGGTAGGGAAATGAATTTGTGAAGAAAAAATTCCTTGACTAGGGCTAAAAATAGGTGGCGTTTGATAGACGGTTAATTGCGATAAAACTTGAATAACAGGCTAAATTGCACTCATTGTGATATTCCTCGTCTTTGGCAGAACTGTAGAGTTATCGGCCTATGGGGAAAAGTTATCGAATGTACCTCAACAAAATTAATTTACTGGGCTGAAATCCTTACCCTATCAAAGCTTTGGACATTAATATTTCGCTTATCTAGGGCTCATTCAATGGGAGAGGAAAAATATTTTACTGATTTTGCATAACTTTTTAGCCCCGCCCCCGATAACTACTTGACGGTGGATCAAATCCTGGACCCGAGGCGATCGCCGTTGCCCCAAACCTTTTTTTGAGGAAATTGTATGAAAACCATCCTTTTAGCAGCAGTGCTACTTCTCTCCGCCGGCAGTGCTGTCAATGCCCAGTCCTACAATGGTTACAGCTACGGCAACAGTAATTCCCGCCAGACTTACGGTACCTACACGGGGCGGAATGGCTATCGCAGTAACGTCAATTACAACCAATACGACAACTATGGTTATGGCAGCGTCCGAGATAACCGTGGTAACCGAATGAACTATAACCGCCAACAGGTTGGCAATACCACCTATGACAATTATCGCTTTGACGATGGCACCAGGGTGAATTGCACCACCATGCAAATCGGCAACATGGTTAACCGCAGTTGTCGTTAATATTTGCCAATAAGCAAGTTACCTTCCCTGCCCTGGAGATTAATGAGCCCAAGCAGGGAATATTCGCCAAATAACCTAGTATTTTTTCTGATTTTCTAGGCGATCGCCAACAAATGTCTTCACCATTACCCCATGAAAAATAGCTTATTTGCCATTCAACCCTATTGGCTTGGCCACACCTGGGTATTTGATGCTCCCGAAGTTGGATTAAGCGCAGAACCTTTTGTTTCTGGGGCGGATACCATCTTAACGGAACTTGCCCAACAACACTTAAACCTGAAAGTGGAGCAGGGAGCACAGTTTCAACTCATTTTCAGCCAGGAAGGATTTCCCGGTTTTCACCTCCATCTCCAACGTCAAGAACCAGAATTTGGTGGTTATTGGTATGTTGCGGATACAGGCAAAAGGGGTTGGCTCTGCCCGGCCACGTTATGTTTTTTCCCCGCTGGCCATCCCGACGAACTTTATATCCAGTTACGCCCATTCCTGTCCTAAATAAAATTTTCCATAGCTTTGCATAACATTGCTGAAATTGCCCGATAACTGATCAAGCAAAAACAAAGATTACCACTCTAAAAGTTATGCCCCTCAATTATGATCACATTACCATCGCCAGCAGTAGCAATTCCCAAGGTAAAACCCACAATGACGTTTATCGTTGCCAATACATAATCCGTTCCCAGGCAGGAGATACCTATTTTGCCTTTGAACAAAAGGGAGCTACTCTGCGGAATTTAGCCATCGGGACTAAACTCAAAATTGGCTGGAAATTTGATGGCAACAAAGTAGGTTACCAACGCAAGATAATTAAGTGGTTTAAGGTTTTATCAATGCCTAAAATTACCGAGTATCACTGTCAAACAGGAACCTTTTCCACTCAAGAAATTGATAATGAATACGCAAAAATTTTACAAATAATGGGGAAATAAGTCATGATTTATCGTGGTCTTGCCAGTCATTCCAATGCAGTTAGGGCTTTAATAGCAATTTTGGCAGCCAAAGCTAATGTTGCGCCCCAAAAATATTTTGAACAGCATATCCCTGATCACTTGAAGAACAATTCTGAGAACATTCTCAATTTTATCCAAGTATCTACCGTTTCCCCTCTAGAATCAGGGATGAACACCGTCAATGTTGGCTTAAATGGCCACGAATTACATTTAAAAAATCTGCAAAATCAGCCCCAGGAGGTAATTGATTATATCCGTAGCAGAGCAGGTAATCACCCTGGCTTGAGTGCCCAGGAATTATTTGACAAAGTACCGGATCATTTGAAAGATAGCTCCATAGAAATTTTAGATTTCTTGTCTAAAAACCATGGCGATTTCATTGGTATGGAAGTAAGCCATATTTACAGTAAAGCTAATCATCCCCATCTAGTGGGAGATGCCAATAACATTCTCTTGGAAACAACCCTCGGTAATCCTAACCAAGTGCGGGGTAGTTTGGATATGTCTGATATGGAAGTGGAACAGGTTTTTACTACTGCTAAAAACCGAGCTTTAGCCATCGAAAATTCATATACGGGAGATGACCAAATTTTTCCCCACTCCATTTCTGAGCAGTTGACATCCAACAGCCAAGGATCAGTGGACCTAGCCCTCAGCCATAACTATGATGGATTAACTGATTCTATTCATTTTGCCCTGGAAAGTTTAGCCACAAGCCTTGGGGTTGCATTAAGTTATGCGGTCATAAAAACCTATACTCCTCGGATTATTGCGATTGTTCGTTATCTAATCAGTCACCGCCAAACCCTAATTAAGGATGCCCAAAGTCGAGAAAAGTTCGTGCGGGATTATCTAATGCCCTTGGTCAAAGCAGAAGATGCAGATCAGTTAGGAGTTAGTTTTATTGTCGGGCTAATTTTAGCTTGCATTCCTGGTATTCGGGAATTACTATTAGCCTATGGCTTGGTTTCCCTGTGTAAATTAGCATTGCACCATGTGGAAAAATTCATCCATCATATTGCCCGACGCTATCCCACATTAGCTAAGTTACTCCACTGGGTTGTGGGGGGAATCAAACAATTGGTTAATGCCCTGCATCTCACCCTCACTAAGCTATGGCAAGTGGTGGAGCAAGTTGCAGCTACTGCCTGGACAACCGTTAAACAGGGTGCTCAGATAGCGAGCCAAGCTGTTAAAAAAGTTGTCGGTGTTGCTAAGGATTGCTTGTTTAGTTTATTCAACTGGAGTTGGAATAAGGTTAAGAGTCTATTCCATGGCAATCAACCTCAATTGAATCCGGCTTAGGTTTAATGACATTTCATTTTTGTAAAGGAGATTTACCATGACTAACCTTAAAGATTTGCTCAGGGATGATGACGGTTTTTATGATGATGATGATGAGTATCGAAAAACTCCTATTTCATTCGTTGATTCAAATTCAATGGATTTAGATGCTGATGTTTACGTTGAGGAATATTATGATGACAGGACAATGGATTGGGGCTATTTAGCCGATATGCAAGAAGAAGGTTGGTGGACAAATCCTGATGCTCAAACCACAATTCAAGATGTGATCGGCAAATACGATTAATAATCCTAGCTATTCTGGCAATGGAGAAGCCATTTGTCGTCCCTAATTTTCCTTAAAAGGTGCTACTTGAAGATTGAAACCAGGTAGCACTGTTTCATAATCGAGTTTAAGAAGTTGATAAAAACTGTCCCAAAAAAATAAATTCACTCTTCATATTTTCCAATGTTCTTTGACTAATGAACGCCACAACAGCTCGTACTTGATCGCCAATGACTGTATCCTGCGAAATCAAGGCAATACCACCATGGTTGCGTCCTGTCTCCAAATACTGGGAATGTAGTCGGCAAAAATCACCGATATTGTGGCTATAGATTACCCTTTCCTGAGATGTAGCCCAATCCAATTGCTTAGAATCTGGAAAACCCTCTGTTCCTGCTTCCCGAACACTAATAACGTCAATGTCCTTTGAACGTAAAGCCCTTAATAGGCTGTTGGACATGGCATCTTCGTCTAAATACAAACGAATTTTACTCATAGGTTAGTTTTTGAAGGATCAAAGGATCAAATTAATATTCCTTGCCCTTGCAAAAATCACTGAGTCTTACTATATCTACGTTCCAGCGCCACCGCTTCTAGAGCTTGTTGCTCAATGTCCTGATCAATTTCAGCTTGGTTCGCATAGTAATAGGTCAAGGCCGCATGGACTTCCGCAAGGGAAATATGTCCAACCTCATCGGCAATTTCTTCGGGCGTTAGACCCCGTTCCTTAGACCAAAACACAATTCGTCTGACTGTGACCCCTTTGCCCGTAATATGGGGAACACCACCATGTAACCCCGGTGTACGGGTAATTAAGGTGCCAATATCAACCGATAGCGTGGCCATGGCTTCAATCCTAAAAAAGCTTTTACCTATCATAAAGCCTCACGCAGAAGCCCCTCCTATAAACATCCAATAACTTTTAGCCTTTATCAGAAGAATGGGTTTAAAACCCCCTCCTTCAGGAGGGCTTTAATTGGTTCCGTATGTACATTCTAAGGGTTTCAATGGGAGCCCCGCCAACACTAGATACAAAATAAGACGGACTCCAGAGAGCCTCTTTGCCGTATGGCTTGGGTAAATTAGCCTGTCCATAACGACGGCTAGAAACACCTTTAAGTGCATTTACCATCTGGGATACAGACAACTTAGGTGGAAACTCAATCAAAGCACGAATGTGGTCTGACTCTCCACTAAACTCAATCACCCTGAAATCCATCTTCTTGGCAACATCATTGAAAGATTTTTCAATTACAGCAAGCCCTTCTTGGGTTAAAACTTGCCTACGATACTTGGTTACACAGACCAAGTGAATATTCAGACTGGAAATACTGTTACGCTCTCTGCGTAAGTTGGTTGCCATCTTGCTACAGACCAATTAGTATGGAGTGACATGCCTATTCTACTTTAAGCAATGAAGTTACGGTATCGGTACAGGTTCTACCCTACAGACCAACAGCAACGGAGTTTAGCTCAGTTGTTTGGTTGTGTGCGAGTAGTCTGGAATGATGCTTTAGCTTTTTGTAAAGAGTCGGAAAAACTACCTACTTATACTGAACTTGCTAGTCGATTGACTCAATGCAAGCAGACGGAGGAAAGGGAGTGGCTTGGGGCAGTTTCTGCTGTGCCTTTACAGCAATCCCTGAGGAATCTAAGTACAGCTTACAAGAACTTTTTTGACTCCATCAAAGGCAAACGAAAGGGTTTAAAAGTTAATCCTCCAAGGTTTAAAAGTCGTCGCTCTAAACAGTCGGCTACTTTTACCAACAACGCCTTCGTTGTGAAGGATAACAGCAAGGTTTACCTAGCAAAAATAGGTTTCCTTGATGTGGTCTGGAGTCGGCCCCTACCATCAAAACCTAGTTCTGTAACGGTAATCAAAGATGCGGCCAACCGGTACTTTTTAAGCTTTGTCGTTGAAGTCAACCCAGAACAATTACCCGACAACGGACAGTCCGTAGGGATTGATCTTGGCATCATCGACTTTGCTACATTAAGCACCGGGGAAAAAGTCAAATCTCCCAAACCTTTAAAGGCAAAGTTAAAGCGACTCAGAAAATGTCAGCGCAATCTTGCCCGTAAACAAAAGGGTAGTATGCGACGGGAAAAAGCTCGTTTAAGGGTAGCTAAACTTCATGCCAAGGTAAAAGATACCCGCACTGACTTTTTACACAAATTGTCCACCAAGCTGATCCGTGAGAACCAAACGGTGATTTTGGAGGACTTAAACACCGCCGGGATGATGAAAAACCGTCGTCTCTCCCGTGCTATTTCTGACCTTGGTTGGCGTAGTTTTCGGACAATGCTAGAAGCCAAGGCAGAGATGTATGGCAGGGAATTTCGGACGATTTCCCGTTGGGAACCGACTTCTCAACGTTGCTCCTGCTGTGGTGAAATTGGCGGCAAAAAAGCATTAAATATTCGGGAATGGACTTGCCTCTTTTGTGGAGCAAACCATGACAGAGATGTAAATGCCGCAACTAATATACTAGTCGCCGGAGGGCTTTCGGAGACTTTAAACGGACGTGGAGGAGGGCGTAAGACTACTTTGGTAGCGGCATCCGGTGAAGCGTCAACCCGCCGAAAAGCTATTCAGTTAACTCTGTTTGCTTCGTAGGAATCCCCCGGCTTTAGCCGGGTTGGAGGATGTCAATTGAGTTTGAGTATTAAAAATCTTGGAATCTTACGTCAGCTTGTTTCTCAATAGACTTAAGTGTGCCAATAGGAATAATTTTTCCACTATGAATAGGGACGATCGCCATACGACGGGTAACAGAATTAAATAATTTAAGATGGGAACCAGTTTGGAATACTTCTACAAAACCTTTTTGCTTAGAGGAATTTAATTATATCTTTGGCGGTCAAGCGAGGAGATTTTGGCATTTTAATTATAAAGCAAGTTCCACAATTTCTTGACTGGAGTTAGAAAGTAAAAATTCATCTGGAATAGGTTCTAACATAAGTTGAATTGCATCTCGTAAATTGATAATTGCCACTTCTTTTGTGTCTCCAAAGGATGAAATGTAATTGAGTTCAGGACAAGTTGCTGAGTAAGACTGACTTTCTGAATCCCATTCAATAATAACTCTAATTTTCATTGATTTTACTCCTTTTATTAGTTCATAATATATAGGCTTAGAACCTGTTTATGAAGTCTGATTCTGCCCCCTAAATCCCCCAATACTGGGGGACTTTGACTTAGTTTCCCCCCAAACTTGGGGGGGCAGGGGGGCTTTTCAAACACGCTCTTAATCTGCTTATTTAATGAAGTCGATTAACAAAAGCTCCGACCTCAACATTAACGGAATTGAAGCGGTCATCACTGGGTTGGTAGGAAAGAATTTCCATTCCAATTGGCTCATTGGTAGTGGCATCTTTGATAAGAATAATACCATCGCCCAATTCTGTGGCAATTTGATTAATGCGGGGGGATTGCCAAAAAATGGTTAATAGTTCCATTTCAGGCTCATAATAAACTTTTATTTCTGCCATAGGACTTCTCCTTCTTTAATTGCATCGGTTTGATAAGCTGTAATTAAGAATCCATCTCCGTTGAGTTTTCGAGTAACTACCGCAACCCATCGTTTTTCTTTAAGTATTAAATAAAATAAAAGAATATTAGGGTCTCGGCTACTACGGCGAATTTGATCCGGTTGGCTTAGGGTGGCTTTAACTTCATTTTCTAAACCCAAAATATCAGGATGTTTAAGAATCACCTTTTGCCAATACTCTTCTGAGGTTCTGACAACAAAATCTAGGGGAGTAAAAACTGAAAACTTTATCATTGTTTAATCTGCCTCGCCGATGAGGGTAAAGGCTCCCCAATAGTAGGGTTCGGGATATTGCTCTTTTAATTTGAGCATGGCGTTACGGAGGGCGGTGGCTTTATCCACTCTTTCTGTTTGCCACTGGCGATAAAACTCGGTCATCAACGTTTTGGTGGAAGCATCGTTAACGCTCCATAGGCTAACCAAGACGCTGGGTGCTCCGGCGGCAATGAGGGAACGGGACAGACCAATCACCCCATCCCCAGTAATTTCTCCTTGGCCGGTGTCGCAGGCACTAAGCACTGCAATGCTGGCATTGAGGGGATTATTCTCAAATTGATTGAAGATTTCTTCGGCGGTGATGCGTCCAGGGGTTTGGAATAGGCCATCGTCCGGTGCTCCTGGTTCAGCAGTGAGGTAAATGGCACTCTGGATGCCGTTTTGATCGTTGAAGCTGGCATGGGTGGCAAAGTGCAATATGTCGGCTTTGGGCATTTGGGCGAGAACTTGAGCTTTGGTGGCTTTTTGACCCAGTAGGGGTTGGGTTCCCAGTAGGTTGGCAATGTCGATCGCCTCTTGGCGGGCATTTTCTAGGGAGGCTAATCCTTGGGGATAGGGGTAGGGATTGCCCACTATCAATGGCTGATGGTCTGCTTTATTCTGTTGGGCAATGCGTTGATTTTGTTGGGCGGTTTGGGCCAAAACTTGAATGGACGGGGAGGTGAGGATGGTATGTTTTTCCAGCAAATAAGTACCTTCTTTATCCTGAAGAGCGGGAAATGGCACACCGAATAATGCGCCCTGGGGCATAAAAATTACTTTTTCCGTGGGATTGCGGGGCAATAGGTCGGCAATGGGTTCAATGAGAATTTGATGGAGTTGTTGCAGGGGTGTATTGGTCTTACTGGCAATGCGTTCGAGGCTGACATTTTCCAGGGGGGCTTCCCGCAATGTTTGATCCAAGGTAACGATTCCTTTTTCTTGATCAATAGCGGTTATTTGCCAGGGTTCATCGGTGGGAAATTCTCCTTTTAGTTTGACGTATTCCCCCACAGTAAACTGATTAGTTTCCATGCCTGTTGCACTGCGGTTTGTCTCTTTCTGATCGCCAGGACGTTGGGTTACTATGTTGCGGGCTGATTGAACGATTTCCGACAAATCAAGATTAGCAACGGCTAAATCTACCTCCCTAAATTCTGTTTTGCCGCTAGGCGTAATAACGTATGTGTAGATTTTGTGGACATTATTATTTTTAAAAGTTGCGTAAGTAATCAAACTACTATTTTCATTTTTAGCAATGGCTTTTAGCTCAGCAATACTTGGCTGTTCTGTAGAAATAAATTTATCATTACCACCAAATCTTTTATTAAGTAATTCGACTAAAGCTCTAGCCCTACTTCGCTCGGAAATTTCAATAGCATTATCAATTTTTTTTTCTGCTAATAAACTTTGTTGTAAGTGAAAATAATTATACAAATATTTTTGAAAATATGAAATTTTAAGATCATCGGACAACTCAGCACAATTAACTGATTCATATAAAATAATTGATTTTAAAAGATATTCACTCGAAAAGTTATAATTTGCCTGACCCAATTTTATGTAACCAATATTGCTCATTACTAAAGCTTCAGTTAATCGATCATTTACTTTTATGCTTAAAGTTAAGGCTTTTTGAAGACATCGAAGGCCCCTGTTAATGTGTCCTAAATTGTAGTAAATAAGACCGATATTGTTGAGATTTAAACTTCTTCCTGCCTGGTCATTAATTTTTGTATTTATAAGTAATGCTTGCTTGTAATATTCAATAGATTTCTCCTTAATGTCTAAATCAGAATAGATAATGCCAATGTTATTAAAAATTATTGTTTGAGTTGATAAATCTTCTGCCTTTTTAGCCATATTTAATGCGTTTTGATAATAGGCAAGAGCTGCTTTTTTGTCGCCTAATTCTGAATAAATTCCGGCAATATTATTAAGGCTTAAATTTTCTCCTGAAAAATTACTTGTTTGCCTACTTATGAGCAATGCTTTCTCATAAGCTTGAAAAGCTTTTTTTATTTCTCCTAAATCAAAATAGATAACTCCAATATTATTTAGTGTTGTACCTTCTCCTGCGAGATCATCAGTCTGACGGTTAATAACCAATATTTCTTGATAATATTTAAGAGCTTTTTCTTTTTGTCCTAGCTCTGAATAAATTCTAGCAATATTATTCAAAGTTTTACCCTCACCTAAAAGATCACTAACTTGACGATTAATGAACAATGCTTCTTCATAATATTCAAGAGCTTTTTTCTTTTCACCTAAATGTGAATAAACCATACCAATATTATTTAGAGTTTTACTTTCACCTAAAAGATCACTAACTTGACGATTAATG
>NZ_CP019225.1:2958415-3001428 GCF_010222815.1 Synechocystis sp. CACIAM 05
TTAATGAACAATGCTTCTTCATAATATTCAAGAGCTTTTTTCTTCTCACCTAAATCAGAATAAATCATCCCAATATTATTTAGAGTTCTACCTTCACCCGGAAGATCACTAACCTGACGATTAATGGACAATGCTTCTTCATAATATTCGAGTGCTTTTTTCTTTTCTCCCATATCTGAGTAGATAAGTCCGATATTATTTAAATTTCTACCTTTAATTTCAAAATTATCTAATTTTGTGCTTATAAGTAACGCTTGTTGATAATATTCAAGAGCCTTTGTATTTTGTCCTAAATCAGCATAAATATTGCCAATATTGTTAAGAATTGAACTTTCTCCTAAATAATCAATAATCTCTCTTCTTATAGATAGTGATTGTTCGTAATATTTAAGGGCTTTTTGCTTTTGTCCTAAATCAGAATAGATACGTGCAATATTACTAAGGCTACGGCCCTTAATTTCAAGAGCATCTAAATCTGTACTTATAAGTAACGCTTGTTGACAATATTCAAGAGCTTTGTTTTTGTCTCCTAAGTCTGAATAAACACCACCAATATTATTAAGATTTTTAGATTTTGCTAAAAAATTATATGTTTTTATGCTTATAGATAAAGCCTTTTTAAAATATTTGAGAGCCTCTTTCTTATACCCTAAATCTGAACACACAACGCCAATGTCATTAAGCTTATTCAATTCCTGATCAGGATTATTAGCTATGGTCAACAACTCAGCATATACCTCCAATGCTTTTTCTTTATTATTCAATTTAATATATGTTAGCGCAATACCATTAAGTGCATATTCTTCCTTATAATTATCATTATCCTGCCTGCATAAAATCAACATTTTTTGAAAATTTTTAAGAGCAGCTTTATAATCACTTATTTGATAGTATGCATTACCAATATTAGAAAATAAGATTATTTTTTCATGGGTATTGTCTAAAAATTCATGTAAATCTAGTGCCTTATTTAAGTAAAGTAGAGATTTCTTTGCTTGCCCTAACGCTATCCAAATTCGTCCAATGTTATTACATACAATTGCTCCTGCTAATATATCATTAATAAATTGTAATGACAATAATAACTCTTGATAATAATCAAGACAAAGATAATAATTTAACAGCCTAAATTCTATAGAAGACTCTGCTATATCATCATGAATTTTAGCAAGGTTGTATAAAACTATTGCCTCATTATGTAAATTATTTGTTAGCCGAAATAATAAAAGACATTCATTCAGACACTTTATAGCTTCTTCAATATATCCACGATGGTAATAAATTCTAGCAATATTTTTAATTGCAACTGCTTCTCGATATTTATCTCCTATCATTTGACTAATTTTTAGCTCATATCTCCAGTTAAAATCTAATCCAATCAAGGAATGCAATTCTTGATCAAAAATGCTATCTCTTATAATAGATTCCATGATTTCACACTACTGTCTCAAAATATGATAGGACTTTTAAATTTTCATTTTGCAATAGGTTCAAATAAAAATCATCAACGAAAATATTATGCTGATTATTATTTTTAAGTATTGATAGTTGTTGCAGCGCATCATACCACCAGCCAAAAATAAGATAAAACTCTAATTTCTCTAAAGGATTTGCTTGGTCAAGCTCTGCTAACAATTCAGCCGGAATTTCCTCTGGCTCCAAACTAAAATTTCCTTCCACATAATCTAGCGGCACAGATTGTACTTCAAACCGCCAGCGATAAACAACATTTTTAGTTAATTCCAGATCCTCTGGTAGGGCAATGGGCAACAAACCAACCTTACCAGGAGCCGAAAAATCCGACTGATAAATAGCGCCTTTATCCGCTGTCATCACCGTAATGCGTACCGGATAGGATGGCTGTTCATCATAGGGAAAATAAACGTAAAGCGTCGGCGGAGCAAAACCCACCCGGCCCTCATAACTCTGGGGAATAAGGGCAGTTAACGGCAAATCACCATTATGGGCGCAATTATTCCTTGAGCCACCCAACACCGTTCGAGGAGGATTACCAGTGCGCCGTCCAGAAGCCCCTACCCCCGCTGGTGGTTGCCAACGTACCGGCTTCGGTTGCACCGTAGTTGTCTTTTTCTGATTAGCCCAAACCGCATCCTGGGGTAACAACAACGCCCCCAACAGCCCTAGGAAGAGGAAAAAGCGAATCAGGGTAATATTGCCGGATTTCTGTGCCATTTTTCCACTCCTGTTGGTATAGGGCAAAAATAAAACCTACTAATAAGCCTAACCTAATTTGAAGGAAGTGATACCATTGGCGTACCCGAAACCCTACATAAACGATGGACAATGTTAATGCCACCCAAGCCCGCAGTGAGCTTTTCCGCTTAATGGACGAAGTTGCCGACAATCATCGCCCCATTTTAATTACCGGCGATCGCCATAACTCAGTCTTGATTCTCGAAACTAGCTATTTGCCAAAATTATTCCTATTCCTCAAAATTGACCTTGTCATAAACATCTGCCAAAGCAATTTCAAAATCAATTTTACTGAGCTGTAAAATTGCATCGTTACCATTCCACTCTGACAATAACCATTGACCATTATCTTGGCGGCTATACACCTCAATATGCATATCAGATTGGTCAATTAAAACATATTCTTGAAAGCTAGGAATAGAACGGTAAGCCTTAAACTTTTTCCCCTGATCATAACTTTGGGTAGACTGAGATAATACTTCTACAATTAACATTGGATTAGTGATTGTATCTTTACGACCAGCCTGCAAGATTAAATCCCCTGACACCACCATAATGTCTGGGTAAGTATAGATACGTAGGCTAGGAATCCAAAGCCTTTGGTCAGTAACAAAAACATAGTAAGGCTTTCTTTTGAGAGCAAAATTGAGAGCAGCATAAAAATTACCAATAATCAAATTATGATTCGGTAAAGCACCAACCATAGGAATAATTTCTCCGTCAATGTACTCACTGCGCTCTAATGCAGTCGCCTCCAGGGCTAAGTATTGCTCTGGCGTATAGAAATCTAGTTGTGTGGCGGGCATAGACTGACCTCCCTATTTGCACAAGACAAGCTTAACAAAATTTTCGTAAACATAGGCTACACTCAAATATTATGTGCGTATTTAGGTTTGAGCCATAAAAACCATTATCCCAACTGAATTACCGGGAAACCTTACGTCTCATAGTTAAATAAATTAGCTATACATCATCTTCATGCATGGAAATTATCTTAACTTTTCAAAGGTTGTATTTTTTGTAATGGTTTGATGGAATATACTAACAAATATCTCTTGTATTTAGTGAATGTGACACTATAATCATACATAAATGATGGATAATGTTAATGCCACCCAAGCCCGGAATCAGTTTTTCTACTTAATGGATTAAACATCCGCCACTGATCCAAACTTTGCCCAAAAAATGCAGTTAGCTAGGCTAGGCATTAAAAAATACCGCAATTCCCTAATTGATTTAGCCCAATTTTGATGTAACGATTTAGTTATAGGAACTAGTTGCCAGTAGAGATATCGAAACTGACGATTGGCTCAAATTATTCGCTTAGCTAGTATCCTGTAGATAGTCCCAACATAATCAGTGGGACGTCCCCCAACATACACAGTTATACACAAGTCACTCTATTAACAACGATGAATGAAATTATATTCTTAGTCGAGCCAGATCCTGAAGGAGGCTACACAGCCCAAGCCATGCAGGAAGCTATTTTTACCCAAGCAGAGGATCTTAGTAGTCTCAAACAGGAAATCAAAGACGCAGTTCACTGCCATTTTACGAATGCAGAAGAACGTCCGAAAATTATTCGCTTGCATATTGTCCAAGAAGAAGTCTTTGCTTCATGAAACTGCCCAGAGATTTATCGGGAAAAGACTTGGCTAAAAAGCTTAAACGATTTGGATATGAAGTTAGCCATCAAACTGGGAGCCATATTCGTTTAACAACTCAACATAACGGTGAACACCACCTGACAATTCCTGCCCATAGTCCCCTCAAAATCGGAACACTCAATAGTATCTTGAGAAATATATCAGAACATTTTGTAATTTCCCGTGAAGAAATTCTCAAGCAAATATTTTAATCATATTTCACCATTTCCGTTGGCAGGGAAATAGAAATCTTTTGTACTGTATAGTTAGCTTTAGCAAGACCGTCAACAGTACCAATATAGCCCAAGCAGTAGGAAAATTTGGTCATACTCTATCAAATTCACCGACGGTGGTTAAGCCTAATAGCAAAGCCAGAATTAACAAAGGCGAGGCTAAAGGTAGCCATACCCCTCCAGCCCAGAGGACAAGCCAGGTAGAACCAGTTACCCCCAGCAAAGCAACGATCGCCACTAATTGCTGTGAACGGCGTGCAGCTTTGCTGTCCCCGGAGGGAACGCCATCCATAATAACCACCCCCACCATGCCGCCAGTGGCAAGGCCATACCAAAGTAAAATCCAGAGTAGTTCCAGGGGTACAGAAGCCACAGTTAATACAGGTTTGCCCTCCAACACTGCATCTAAAATTTGCTTGGTCATTTGAGCATGGATCACTACCCCAGGAATATCCTTTTCTAAGCTGGTAGAATGCTTGTCCTTATGGCCATAACCCAGCAAAACCACCTTATTTTTGAGGTTTAACCGATTTTCAGTATCCGCAAAAAGGGTGGAAAGACTAATTTCCCGAATCGCTCCCCTAGGTAAACTGCGGAAGAGAATTTGATAGTCTGTTACCTCATTGCCACGATAAACCCCAGATTTCGCTTCAAGGGACTTAAAAGCAACGTTATTGAGGGTTAAAACCGGACTTTCGGCGGAGAATATATTTTCTTGTCCCAGATAACTCAACGCCAGGGACAAGGCCAGGGATTGGTTGGTGGGACAGGATTCGCCCTGGGCAAACTCCCCGAACAACAATTGGCGACGAATTACTCCATCTAGGTCGCTAGGAAAGTTGACGAAGGCTAGGCGATTCGGATCAGCGGCCGGTGGTGGTAATAACTGCTCCCCCTGTTGATCAGGAAAACTGCAAGGGAGAAAAAGGCGATCGCCATTTTGCAAAACTTCCTGGAGGCGGGTATTACCATCGGAAATAGGCAAATCTCTACCAATATCCAGACCAAACCAACGGGGTTGATAGCTGTTAATTTTGTCCAACGCTTCCGCCAACGCCCCATCGGAAATTACATCCGACCCCTCCGCCGATTGCAACCCGTTTTGGCGCAGAATATCGAGGTCATTTTGATCCACCGTAACCACCACCAGGCGATCGTCCACCGACTCCGCAATGGGATGAGTACGTAGCAACCAATCAAACAGCTTCAAGTCTAGCCCTTGGGTCAATCCCAACAGTCTCATGGCCACCAGCAGCAGGGTAATAACCAGGGAGGTAACCCCAATGCGCCGTACTTTGCGGGCCGGTTCCCTTAGCTTTTGCCAAACAGGAGGAACCAGTCGGGGATTTTGGTGAATAACAGGCAACCAACCAACCCCCGGATAAAGGCGATCGAACTCCTCTAGGTCGGTCAAACTACGCTGCACCGCAGTGAAAATAGAGCAATTTTGCCCAGCATAGTAGCGAAAAAAGCTCTCGAGAAATTGATGCGCCACTGGGTCAGGCACTTCCTCCTGCATGGAAACAACCGTGGTGATGCCGTAATCCAGCAACGCTTCCGCAAGTTGGGCACTGGCACAGGAATTGAAAATAGCCACCTGCAACCCATTGGCGATCGCCTGTTGGAAAGAAAGTTGCAGATCGGGGATAGTGACCCCCTGTCGTCCGGCAAATAACATGACTGCTAGTTCTTGGTCATAGGAGGCCTCACTGTGGCCAGAGTAAACAAACAGGTCAAAACCTGGCGATCGGCGCAGAGTACGACTAAGTTGGCCATAGTCTGGCTGTAATAGTTCGGTAACTTGCACCCTCAAGCCCCTATTTTTAGTCAAATTAGCCAATATCTGGCGATCGGGTTCGAGGTCAATGCCATCACTGTTGCCAATCAAATGCAAAATCCGCAGTTCAGGACAGAGGTAACGGTGGACCTTGGCGGTGAAATTGGTCGGACTGGTAACGGAAGTTGGGACAGGAGTGAACGAGTATTGACAGGTATTAACCGCACAATGGATTTTTGGTGAGGCTGATTGCAGTAGGGGCCATTCCTGCCAGGGTAATTTTGCTAAAATCGCCGCTGTTTCTGGGCTAGCTTGATATAGAGACTGACCTATCTGCACAATCAAATGGGTTTCCCCGTCGGACTGGGACAGACAGCGCAGTATTTCCTTTTCCAAATTTTGCCAAGCAGGTAGGGAAGAACTCAACCATTGCACCATGGCTTGGCGGAGGAGCTTTCTTTCCTTGCCTTGTCCTTGATATTGGTAACTGGTGGCAACGGCTTGGGTGCTAATGATCCTAATGCCTCGACGACGACGGGCTTGCCCAGGGCGAGGACTGGTGATTTCCAACATCCAATCTTGGTACAGCTCCGCTAAGGGGGAAGTTATGGGGGGTAAAGTGCCGTAGAAATCCCTTTGGACCGTGGTGACTGAGCAATCATCTACCTGTTCCACATCCAACGCCACCGTAAAACCAGACTGAAAATCACCATTAATGACCTTGAGCAGAAGAAATTGCATTGCCATCAGATTTTTTTGCGCTCTAAAGGTGAATATCTTCCGTTACAGCTAATTCTCCCAGGGATACCCGAATCCGAAAATCACTGCCGGGGTCAATCTCTAGGCTAATTTTGAGGAGATTTTTTCCCCCTTGTTCTCCCTCTGCAACCCCAATACTGTCAATTAACTGGTCATCGGTAGTTAACAATGCCAATGCTAATCCTGCCGGTAAAGTTTGTGCTGATTGCAGGGTTTTCAAAGTAATCAAACCGGCAATGGTGTGGTCACGCCTGGGCATTAGGGAAACTGTTAATGTCAATGGGGTTTGTCCCGAAGCGAGGTCATGAGCAATGGTTTTGGTAACACTATGCACCGCCTGGGGATGTTTGGCATTAATGCGGGCCAGGGTGCCAGCGGCTAGCCAGCGGGTATCTTCATTGTTCGTGCCATCAATGATTTCCAGCAATTTGGCGATCGCCTGGGGTTGATCATTTTCCGTGGCTAATTCCCCCAGAGTAATAATTAATCTTTGCTTGGTAGCCTCATCCTTTGCCCCCTGGAATTTGTCGATAATGCGCTCCACTGTGCCCAAGCTACGGACAGGAATTAACTGGGGTACCCATTGCTCCGTTCCCAACTGCCAAGTGGTAGTGGTAACCCGTTCCACCCAAGTTTGAATCACGTCTGTCACCCGATTAACGGCATTTTGCACTACTTCCACTGGGGTGAGAACCATTGAAGCTTGTTCCGCAGTGGCAATAACCCGGAACAGTCCTTCTATGGGTTGTAACTGTTGTTTAGGCACTATTTCCGCAGTAATAGATTCTAAAAAACCGAATATTTCCCCTTGGCGCAGGTCTTCACTAATTTCCACCACCGCATAGCCTAATCTGTCCTGCCAACTTTCTGCCCCAAAATAAATTTCCTCTTCTTGGTGACCAATACCCCGACATTCCAAACGACCGAGATTAGGTAGGTAAAGATCAGCCACTGTTTCCCCTAAATGGATTGGTGGTTGACGGCTATAACTTTCCCCCTCGTCATAATCAATGCCGTAGATCTCCAACCAATGGGCGATCGCCCTAACGGCCAAAAGGTTTTTAATGAGCCGTTGAAGTTTTTTTCCCTGGCAACCGGATTGGAGGGCAATGGTTTTCACCCATTGATGATCCGCTGAAGTTAGGGGAATTTTCAAATTATTATCGATGGCAACCATAAATATTTCCTAAAAGTAATTAATAGCGAATGTAAATACTATAAAAGTGGTTTAATCTTCTACAATTAGTTATCGGCTCTGGCTCAAATTTTTATGCACAAATTGCAAAATATGGGGCAGTAGCTGAAATTCGTAAAACCGCTCCAGTTCCCCCGGCTCCACTCCTAACGATTGCGCCACTTGGGTTAGTCCCTGCCTCGACTTTCGGATGGTCAACAGTAGCTCCTGCAACAGCCTTTGCCCTGTAATCCCTGGTTTTTGAGCCAAGCGAAGTTCCCTTAAAGTTGACTCCGTTTCTATCCATTCTTGCAATTGTTGTTCAAATTGGTTTTGCCTCAATTCTTTTTTTCCCAACAGTCCCCGCAGATGCTCACAGGGATTAATGGGGGTATCAGGTTGGATAAAGTCATAATTGCTTTCCATAAAGGCGATTAACCTACCCCGGCACTGACGCTCGTAGAAACTGCTCAAAGTGGCGATCGCCACCCCATATTCTTTTGCCAACTGACTCCACTCTACTTCTTCAATAAAACGCCTTTGCAGTAATAGTTGCGCTGTTATTGCCGGTTGATTTTTAACTGTCACCCCGACTAATTCCGTATCTGATTGCAGCCAGTTTTCTATATCCCGACGCATTAATTCAGCTTCTTGCCCGTAGGAAGGGGATGCCATCATGGCCAGCAGATCTTGGCGATCGTCCTCGGATGTACTGGATTGGACTTGTTGCCGTTGTTGATATTGCTTTTCCCGTTGGGTCTTGAACTCATTTTTGAGCCGGAAGTTTAACCAAGTAGCTACCTGGGCTTGCTGGGCGTTGTAGTCCCGATAACGACGATAGAAATATTCCAGGGTCTTCAACCACGCTTCAGCGTAGGCATCCTGGTACTGCTCTTCGTAATTACGCCATAGTTTTTCCGATGCTTCCAATATTCCCATAGCCTGGGCGAGTATTTCCCTTTCACACAGGGTTTTTTGGATAGGGTCAAGGCCATCCCCGGACAATTTTTTCGCCTGTTCAATGAGGAGTTGGAGTTGCAGGTTTACATCATCCCCAGCAATGCGGACTACTTCGCTGAATATTTGTCTCAGAATTTGCTTCCGCTTAGCACTAAGAGGAGATAACTGTCCCAACCTCTGGCGATAATAGTCAAGGGAACAATGATCTTTTTCCATGGCTACATCCCCAGATATTACCGTTGCAATTCAAAACTGCTATTTTACTTTGTTGGCGATCATTCCTTTTTGGGGTGATATACCAAAACTTTCCATACGACATCCGATACAACAAATTCAAGTGGTGGTGGCAACGAAAGACCGTCTGGTTCTGGGATGATAATCTAACCGCAAATAAAAACTATATCAAAGAACTTCTACGCCAGATGATATCTCTGTGAAAGTGGTGGTTTATCATGCTCCCTGTTATACTACAGAGGAAGATATTACTTAATGTTTACTTTATTTACTAAAGTGATCTTTTAGGCATTTAAGTCTAAAAGATCGTTGTCAAAAGTTTCCTTAGTCAGGGATAGTAAAGGCTCTGAGAGGAAAGACTCAGATGGTTCTGGAGATGATGGAGTTGAGACTTTATAAGCAGATTTTAAATGCTTCTCACTCACTGTTCAGTCCCTATCATTATCATCAAG
Organism: Synechocystis sp. CACIAM 05; assembly: GCF_010222815.1. GTDB lineage: Bacteria > Cyanobacteriota > Cyanobacteriia > Cyanobacteriales > Microcystaceae > Synechocystis. Next base: position 2,967,865 of record NZ_CP019225.1, read on the forward strand.
CTTTACAAAACGCTGTTTTGGCAAGTCAACATTTTGAAGAGGTTAGAGCCATGACGGTTTTATCTTTATTCCATTTGTACTATTCTACGCCACTTTTAAGCCTAGTGCATGGTGATTCAAGTTCTGAAAAAGCAGCTTGGCTCAGTTGTGTTAATACTAACCAAGAAAAGATGCAAAAATAGGCAGAACACGCCCCAATGAATTACTTGCACAAATATCATCTAGTTGAAGCAGAAAAAGCGCGGGTCTTAGGGCAATTCTGTGAGGCTGAAGAGTTTTATGAGCGAGCGATCGCAGGTGCTGCTGAAAATGAGTTTATCCAAGAAGAGGCATTGGCTTATGAATTAGCGGCTAAACATTATCTAGCGCGAGGTCGAGAAAAAATTGCTCGAACTTATATGAAAGAAGCGCACTATTGCTACGATCGCTGGGGCGCAAAAGCTAAAGTTAAAGACTTAGAAAAACGCTATCCACAATTACTCAATTCCAACTTAATTCGGCAATCAACTTTGACCGAGGGAATGATCAGTCATTCGACCGCCGTGATCAAAGCGGTTCAAGCCCTCTCAGAAATTATCCATCTTGATCAATTGATTGCCAGGTTGATGCAGGTGGTGATAGAAAATGCTGGAGCCGAAACCGGCGCTCTGATTCTCTTGGAAGATGACCAGCTCACCATGATAGCTCAGTGCAGTGAAAATAGACAGTGCCACCTGGAAAAGCTCACCGTTACTGGCTGTGCAACAATTCCTGTCTCCGTTATTCAGTTGGTAGAACGCACATTGGAGACTCTGGTGTTTGATGATGCAGTTAATGAACCGTCTTTTTTGAATGATCTTTATATTCAACACCAACAGACGCGATCGCTCCTCTGTATGCCAATTCTCAAGCAAAGTCAGCTCATTGGCATTATTTATCTAGAAAATAATCTCAGTACCGGAGTGTTTAATGGCGATCGCTTACAAGTCCTAAAACTGTTGATGGCTCAGGCAGCAATTTCACTAGAAAATGCTCGGCTGTATGAACGGCTAGCAAACTATGCCAAAACACTGGAAAGGAAACTAGAAGAGCAAACTCAAGCATTACAGCAGGAGATCATCAATCGCGAACGAACAGAAGACGCATTACGACAAAGTGAAGCGAATTATCGCAATCTGCTACAAACCGCGAATTCGATCATCATTCGCTATGATCCGCAAGGACGGATTCACTACATCAACGATTATGGGGTAAAACTCCTCGGCTACAAAGAACATCAGATCTTAGGACGAACCTTATTTGAAACCATCATTCCGGACATCGAAATCTCTGGGCGTGATGTCAAACCTATGGTTCACGATTTGCTTCGCAACCCTCAATCGTACCCGCAAGGTGAGGGGGAAAACCTGTGTCGAGACGGTCGGCGCGTTTGGGTTGCCTGGTCGAATCAAGCTATTTTCAACGATCGGGGAGAGGTGGTTGAAATCTTATCGGTGGGCAATGACACCACTCAGCGTAGACAAGCAGAAGAGGCATTACAACGTAGTGAAGCTAAGTTCCGCAACATCTTTGCAAATTCGCAGGTTGGTATCTACCGTAGCCGTATCGGTGATGGCTTAATTCTCGATGCCAATCAACGCTTTGCCGATCTGTTTGGCTTTGATTCACCCCAAGAGATGATTGGGATTGAACACACTACAGGCTATTGGGTCAATCTCAGCGATCGCCAACAAGGCATTGAGGTGATAAAGCGGGATGGGGAAGTGCGAAATTATGAAGCACAGATGCGAAAACGAGATGGGACAGTGTTTTGGGGACTTTTCTCTTCTTATCTGAATGCAGCCGATGACTACATCGAAGGGGTGATTGCAGATATTAGCGATCGCAAACAGGCAGAAGTCGCGTTGCAAGCCTCTGAAGCGGAACTGCGGGCGCTCTTTTCAGCCATTCCCGATCCGCTATGTATCATCAATGCTGAAGGGCGATTGCTCTGCACAATCAAAGGAACTTCATCTTATGGAGAGGAGTGTACTGGCAAAACGCTGCATCAACTTTTTGCCAAAGAACAAGCTGATGAATTTCTGGATTACATTCAGCAGTCGGTGAGAACTCAACAAGTCCTCACCGTTGAATACAGTGATTGGATCGCTGGACGAGAAGTTTGGTTTTCGGCCCGCATTGCCCCGATTCGACATGAGCAGGTGATTTGGCTGGCGCGAGATATTACGGCGCAAAAGCAAGCAGAAGCCGCCTCGATTTTAGAAGAGCGCAACCGCATGGCACGCGAGATTCACGACACACTGGCTCAGGCGTTTACAGGCATTCTAGCTCAGGTGGGAGCGGCAAAGCAGGTGCTAACGGATGATGTAGAAGCAACTGGGGCACACCTAGACCTGATCAAAGAATTGGCGCGAACTGGACTGACTGAAGCGCGGCGATCGGTAGTAGCGCTCCGCCCTCAGCTTTTGGAGGAGGGCAGTTTACAAAGCGCTCTCCATCGTCTCGTCGCTCAAATCAGAACTGCCGCAATGGATACCACTTTGTATTGTGAGATTGAGGGTGCAGTGTATTCTCTACCCACTGAAGTCGAGAGTAACCTACTGCGGATGGGGCAGGAGGCATTAACCAATGCGATTAAACACGCCAATGCTGATGAAATCCGAGTGCAGCTAGTCTACGAGCGCGACCAGTTTTGCCTAAGCGTGAAAGACAATGGACGGGGCTTTGGTGTTGGGAGTATTCCAGCCTCTGAGGGCTTTGGCTTACTCGGCATGAGCGAGCGAGCAGAGCGCATCGGCGCACAACTAACCATTAGGAGTCAACCTGGACAGGGAACAGAGATTATTGTCACCGTCATTCGGGAGTAAAATCACGATGAGCCAAGCCACGACTATTCGGGTTTTGATTGCGGACGACCATGCTATTTTTCGGCAAGGATTAGCCACGATTATTAACCGTGACCCAGATATGCAGGTGATTGCCCAAGCCGAAAATGGGGAACAAGCAATCGCGCTATTTGAGGAACACCAACCAGATGTAACGCTAATGGATCTGCGAATGCCTGAAGTGGAAGGAGTTGCTGCTATCAGTGCAATTTGTGCGATCGTTAAATTTGCTCGAATTATTGTCCTGACCACGTATGATAGTGACGAAGATATTTATCGGGGATTGCAGGCAGGAGCAAAAGGATATCTGTTGAAAGAAACTGAACCTGACGAGCTTCTGAATGCGATTCGCACCGTTCATCGGGGTCAGAAGTATATTCCGCCCGATGTAGGAGCAAAGTTAGTTCAACGTCTCAGCAATCCGGAACTGAGTGAAAGAGAACTAGAAGTACTCGGCTCACTGGCGCAGGGCATGAGTAATGCCGATATTGCGACCGCTTTAAGTATCGGTGAAGGTACTGTTAAATCCCATGTCAATCGGATTTTGAATAAGTTGGATGTCGGCGATCGCACCCAAGCTGTGATTGTTGCCGTTAAACGCGGCATTGTCAGTTTGTAAGGTGTACTTTCGATCAAACTAGGATTCTAACTTCAGACTAGGATTCTAACTTAAGTTATAACCAGCCTTTTACTCTACGATGGCATGGTTGCTCCATCAATTTATACTATAAAAATTTTAACTTGCTGTAGAAGACGGTTTGAAGGCGATTGCCTATATTGAATTTATGCAAATAGAGACGCAGTCAAGTAATCGAGCAAGTTAATTGCAAGGTTTCATGTCTGATATACATGTAAAAATAATGAGCAACGATCGCAGCCACGGTTCCTTACTTGTACCACCTTCAACCCAAGATTGGATGCAAGGTGTGCTGAGTGCCAAGGTCGTACTGGTGATGTATGGAGACTACCAAGACTCCAGAAGTGCGGATGTTTACAAGCTGATTAAAGTCATCAAACGAGAGCTTAGTGCTTCTTTTGGAGAGGATTATCCATGCTTTATCTTCCGTCATTTTCCGCAAGTACAAATCCATCATTATGCTCAACGAGCCGCTCAAGCTGCCGAAGCCGCTGCTGCCCAAGGACAGTTTTGGTTAATGAAGGAAAACTCACCATGTTAAATATAGAAAATAAAGTAATTGTCATCACTGGAGCCAGTAGCGGTATTGGTGAAGCCACCGCGAAACTGCTCGCCCAAAATGGTGCAAAAGTTGTTTTGGGGGCACGGCGGATAGACAAGCTAGAGAAGCTAGTTAAACAGATTCATGCATCTGGTGGGACAGCAGAATTTAAAACGGTTGATGTCACCGATCGCCACGATGTAAAAGCATTTGTTGAGTTCGCCAACGACAAATTTGGCCGTGTCGATGTCATCTTTAACAATGCTGGCGTGATGCCCCTGTCGCCGATGAATGCCCTGAAAGTCGAGGAATGGGACAACATGATTAATGTGAATATTCGTGGCGTGCTTAATGGCATTGCAGCGGGCTTGCCAATTATGGAAGCGCAAGGGGGCGGGCAAATCATCAATACTGCCTCCATTGGTGCCCATGTGGTAGTGCCCACTGCAGCAGTTTACTGTGCAACCAAGTATGCGGTTTGGGCAATTTCTGAAGGACTGCGGCAGGAATCACAAAACATTCGCGTCACCACCATCTCTCCGGGGGTCGTTGCCACTGAACTTGGCTCTGATATCACCGATGAGTCATCCAAAGGCTTGTTAGAAGAACTTCGCAAAACCGCCCTTACCTCAGAGGCGATCGCCAGAGCCGTTTTATACGCTGTTTCCCAGCCGGACGATGTTGACGTGAATGAAATCATAGTCCGACCGACGGCCAGTACGTTCTGACTGCTTTCCTCGTGCTTTAATTGCAGCAGGAATTCTCAAAGAGCTGTTCCATAAAACGACGTTAGTTTTCCAGTGGCATCGCCGAATTAAATACTTTCAAATGTGGTCATATCCCTCTTCTGTATAGGGCAAAAGCATCATCGAACTGCACGGCGCAGCAGATTATTCGCCAAACGATGTCGCCGCCGCTTTTGCCGCCGTTCTCGGACGCGACGTACAGGCTGTTGCTGTCCCCGAAAGCGAGTGGCAGGCAACAATGTCCGGATTCGGCTTTTCGCCTGAAGCCGTCAACAGTTACAGCGAGATGATGCGCGGCTTCAATTCCGGTCACATTGTTTTTGAAGGGGGAAGCCACGCTCAAACAGTCAGGGGGCAAACGATGATTACCGATGCCATCGGCAAAATGATCGCAGAGCAAACTTAAATCAAAAATTTCACCCATACAGGAGGTCGAGGAGGTCATCATGACGACAACACTTGTGAGCGAAGTTGCACTGGTTACAGAGGGTTCACGCGGGTTAGGAGCGGCGATCACCATTGCCGAGATCTTCTGCTGTTATCGTTCCCGTTGTTTTCAACTTGCTTACAATCCCGACGATGGTAGTTGCTGGCATGAGCTAATAGGATAGATCATCTGGAGATTAAACCAATGGCAATTCTGAAACAATTAGGGATTTTATTTGGATTGGGCATTGTGGGAATTGTGATGTTCACGATCACATCTATTCCTTTAGTCGAGCAACAGTTAGCGAAACTGTCTCCAGAAATACTGGAAAAAGTGCCGCCATTGTGGATTTTAATGCTTCTGCAAGGAATACAGTATTCAATTCTGCTGACAATCAGCATTCTGATCGGAATTGGCTGTGCCTATCGTGTTGGATTAAGCTCCCATTTGATTGATCATTGGGTGTTTCATACTGCTAAGTCTCCATCTTTTGCTGTTGAGATGAAGTGGAGCCTGGGTATCGGTGCAGTGGCGGCCATTGTTATCTTGTTGCTTGATCGGTTGATGCAACCTGCCCTACCTGAAACGCTACGGGCAGCCAATAATACAGAACCAAGTTGGTTGAATTTGCTCACAGCAATGTTCTATGGTGGCATCACTGAGGAAATTCTGATGCGCTGGGGCTTAATGTCGCTGCTTGTTTGGATAGCGTGGAAAGCCTTCAAACAAGGCATTACATTGCCCAGTCAAGGAATTTACCAGGGTGCGATCGTTCTAGCTGCGTTGGTATTTGGACTACTACACTTGCCCGCGACTGCCGCGATCGTTCCCCTCACTCCACTTGTGATTATTCGGGCGTTGTTACTGAATGGGATTGTGGGAATCGCGTTTGGCTGGCTCTTTTGGCAATATTCGCTAGAAGCTGCAATGTTAGCCCATATCAGCTTTCATGTTTTTACCCCTATTCTTAACGGTTTACTGGCAAGGTTGGCTTAAGTTCTGAAATAGATCTCATAGAGCTATCACTGCCCACAAAGCTTTACCGTGAAAGGTTTTACAAAGAAAAGCTTTAAAGATGGTGAGCGATGCCCACTACTTGAATTGATGCTCAACTCTACAGTTTTAAGATGGCGAATCAAATGATTCAATACAAAGATTTTGCGCCTCGGATCACTGAACGGGGACCCTTCGGCGGACCTTCCGAGTATGAATCTTTCTTGGAGGTTGTTAGGGAGGTCAATCAGTGGATTGCAAGTACGAGTATAAGGATAATCAATGTTGAAACCGTTGTTTTACCAGATAGCTTGAAAAGCACAAGTGATGGTGTCTACGGCGTGACGGTCAGTAATGGAGTTTATCCAGTGATGATTAGCCAGGGCGTTACAGTCAACTACTTTCAATGTGTGCGTGTGTGGTACAGAGAATGAGCTTCACCGGAGAACAAATAATGAAACGATTCACCCACTTTCCTGTATCTGGCACTGGAAGTCTGTCTGACAGCGATCGCGCTTGGATACCCAAAGCTGCCTTCGGGTCTTCAAACCAGCCTATTCATCGTCGTTAATCCTGATCCCATTGCGACTGACCTTATCCAATAGCAATACTCCTGTACGAAGCGTTAATTTGAGTCTTTAAGTCTTCATTTTTTAGTTGAAATTTACTACAACACCCCATCAGGAGGTTTCCAATGAACCGGAAGATTTTAGTAACTGGTGCAACCGGGAGCAACGGTACAGAGATTGTCAAGCGACTCGCAGCAAAGAACGTGCAAGTCCGCGCCATGGTTCGTGACTTTGATCGAGCAAAGAAGATTGCATTCCCGAATGTTGAAGTGGTGGAGGGGAACTTTGATCGCCCTGAGACGCTGTTGGAGGCGCTGGCTGAAGTAGACCGTGCCTTTCTCTTAACGAACTCTACAGAACGCGCAGAGGCCCAACAACTCGCGTTTATTGATGCGGCCCGTCAGAATGGTGTCAAGCATATCGTTAAACTATCGCAATTTGCAGCCGATGCCCATTCGCCCGTGCGCTTTTTGCGTTACCATGCCGCAGTCGAAGCGGCAATTCAAGGATCAGGAATGACGTACACGTTTCTGCGTCCCAACCTCTTTATGCAGGGCTTATTAAACTTTCAATCGACAATCACGAGCCAAAACGCCTTTTATGCGGCGATCAGTGATGCAAAAGTCAGCGTGGTAGATGTGCGCGATATTGCGGACGTTGCAGTAGTTGCCCTAACAGAAACAGGGCATGAGGGAAAGATTTACAACCTCACCGGACCACAGGCATTGACTCATGCTGAGATGGCAGAACAACTCTCGGCTGCGCTCAATCGTCAGATTGCATTTGTCGATATTCCTTCTGAAGTAATGCGCGATCAACTGCTCAACATTGGGATGCCACCTTGGCAAGCAGACGGCGTGATTGAGGATTATGCGCACTACCGACGCAATGAGGCTGCAGCAGTTTCGTCTGGTATACAGGACGCAATTGGTAAAGAGCCGCGCAGTTTTAATACATTCGCCTGTGACTACGCAGCAATGTTTGGCTAGACGAAGCCCAATCAGCCTAGGCCGAATAGTACAGATATAGAGTTGTAGTGCAACTCTGGGGTAAACATTATGATGGTGCAGCATGAAAAACAAGATGAAACAGGACAGTTGGCGATCGCGCCGCGCCTATGGCTCTGGTGGACATTGGCTACTACAATTGCGGGGGCGAAGGAGAAAAGCATTGCGCTGCAAACAGAAGATGCGATTGCTACATCCTCTAGTCAGTCGCCCTAGCGCCAAACCTAAGGATTTAGAAGCCCCTATCGATCATCGTACTGAACAGAGAAAAACCATGAATAAGAAAACTCTAAGCCTGAGTTTTTTGTTACCCCCGGCTATGGGGAATACATGCTGAATGAATTGCATTACTCGCAAGCAGTAAAAATTGGCGATCGTGTGGAGACATCAGGTCAAGGTGGTTGGGATGACAACCTGCAAATTCCCGAGTTGCTCGCAGATGAGATTGCCCAGGCATTTCAAAATATAGAGCGAACCCTGGCGGCTGCCGGGGCAGGTTGGGAGCACGTTGTCCATGTCACTTCTTATCATGTTGGTGGGTTGCCCCCAGAGGTGAACGATGTGATGGTCAGGCTATATCGCCATTACATGCCTAACCATGCCCCAATTTGGACACAGGTAGGAGTTGCAGCACTAGGGCTGCCGACAATGCGGATTGAGATCCGGGTTACCGCAATTGTCCCATGAGTTTTGCGTGGGCGGCGCTGTCGCTAGTGCTGCTACCTACACGTAGAACAAAAACTTTTACCGCAGCAACATGGCATTATGAATCATCGTTTCCTTTTACTTGTTTCTTTGGTCGTGGGTAGCGCAGAAATGCTGCTTACTTCACCTGTCTCAGCAGAGCTTAGTAATAGACTACATACTCCACAGATTGCGCAGCGACCGAAGATAAGTAATTCGACCACCTTAGATAATAGGTCTTTGGGCAGTGTAGAAAGGCAAGAGCGATCGGATTGGGCCAGTTTCTTCGATGGCGCTGAGGCTCAAGGAACCATTGTGGTATTAGATCAGCGCGGAGGTGCTCATCAGTTGTGGGTCTACAACCAGGAACGGGCTGACAGAGCCTATTCTCCAGCATCAACGTTTAAGATTCCGCATTCTCTCTTTGCGCTTGATGCCGGGGTTGTTCGTGATGAATTTCAAGTTTTTGAGTGGGATGGAGTGGAGAGGGACTTCGCTCCCCACAATCAAGATCAAACCTTACGCTCAGCAATGCGAAATTCAGCCGTTTGGGTTTACGAAATTTTTGCTGCCGAAATCGGTGAAGCGAAAGCAAGAGAATATCTGACGCAAATTGACTACGGGAATGCAGACCCAAGTACTAGCAAAGGTGCTTATTGGATTGATGGAGCATTAACAATCTCGGCACAAGAGCAAATTCATTTTTTACAAAAGCTGTATCAGAATGAACTCCCTTTTAGGATTGAGCACCAACGATTAGTCAAGGATATTATAATCGTTGAAGCAGGGCGAAATTGGATCCTACGGGCTAAAACTGGCTGGGAAGGGCGCTGGGGCTGGTGGGTAGGGTGGGTCGAATGGCCCACAGGTCCTGTATTCTTTGCTCTCAACATAGATACGCCAAACCGATTGGACGACCTCTATAAAAGAGAGGCAATTACACGCGATATCTTGCAATCCATTGATGCATTGCCTGCGGAAGAAGATCGGAAATAGCTTAAGTGCCAGAATTGAATACTCCATCTACAAAAGAAATAGGCATTGATGCCCCGATAGATGCTAAAGGTTTGCTGTTTACTGATGTAGCAAACTTTTTGAGTTACTGGGCTGCTGTCGGCGTTCTTGCAAAGCCTTGTCAATTAATTTTGCGACCAGCCAGGAGACAGATCGTTCATCTGTCTCTGCCCATTCCTCCAGTTCTCGTTTACGCTCAGCAGGAATGTAAGCAACCACTCGCTCTAAATCTGTTTTGCCCCCCATCTTAAGTCTCACTTTTGCTTTACGTATTTCTAAGATACCAATAATGGCCCGGCTCGTATCATGCTGGGCTGTGCTGTGCTAGCATGAACCAGCATGATAGGACGAGGCTTTAATCTGTGAACCATCAAAATTTGCTTTCAATCACTAGAAATCTTGTGCATTCCCCAATTAGCTCAGGGCTTGTCTTACTTTCGGCTAGAGAATTGGACAAGATGCGGCGGGTGGGACAGCTTGCGGCGAATCTCCTCAATCATCTTGAGTCAATGGTGCAGCCTGGAGTAAGTACACACGCTTTAAATGATGAGGCGGCGCGTTGGATGGAAGATCATGGGGCAATCAGCGCCACCCTTGGCTACGCACCTCCTGGCTATCCCCCTTTCACAGGGGTAATTTGCACCAGCATCAATGAAGTGGTTTGTCATGGAATACCGAACCCAAAGCAAATCCTCAAGGACGGGGATATTATCAATATCGATGTGACCCTCAGGTTGGCAGGCTACCACGGCGACACTTCGAGAACATTTCTAGTGGGTTCGGTATCCGCAACTGCCCGAAAATTAGTTGAAGCGACTCAAGAATCGATGATGCGAGGGATTGCTGAAATCAAGCCTGGGGCAAGAATTGGTGATATTGGTGCGGCAATTCAAGCATATGCCGAGGCAAGTGGATTCTCAGTGGTTCGAGATATGGTTGGGCATGGCATTGGCAGGCAGATGCATACAGAACTTCAAATTCCTCACTATGGCAAACGAGGCAGTGGGTTGAAGCTGCGTCCAGGAATGGTTTTTACGGTTGAACCGATGCTAAACGAAGGGACTTATGAGCTTACATTTCTTGCGGATGGTTGGACTGTAATTACGAAGGACAAAAAACTCTCTGCTCAGTTTGAACACACTGTTGTTGTGACTGAGGAAGGTGTAGAAATTTTAACTCTTGCCTAAATTTCAAGCCGCAATGCCTTTTACGTTTCAAGTAGATGACACGTCTTCTGGGGAAAACAGCGGTAAACCCTTACCCGATAGTCCAACATCCGAAAACCCATGGTGGGCTCAGGCTCCGTTTGAAATTCCAGATGCAACACCAAGTCTTCCGATTGCTCCAAAATTAGGGAGTCAGCCCGAATTGGTTCCAGGGATAGTTCCGTCGGACTAAGCTTGGTCAATTTGATTGGTCGTCCCAGCAACCAGGCAGCATAGTCTTCGGAAAATGATTCGGCCAGAAATTTGCACAGATTGTCAAACATACCCAAATTCTAAGGGCGATCGCCATAACCATGTTTTGAGAGTCTCACAACTTTAGGGGTATGGTAAAAGGGACTATTGAGACATAAAAAGAGACGGGGTTGGGGAGTAGTCTCGGAAAGTGTACTTTCTAAGACCAACGGGCATAGTCATAGTGAGCAAGAATTTTTTGGTCTTTAGTCAGCAGTAAACTGTCAGTCAACGCAGACTGGGCTGTAATCAGACGGTCAAAAGGATCCCTTGTCCAGTCCAGTGTTAATGCTTGGTAAACAACTTGGTCGAAGTTCTTGGTACAGCTACATAAGCCAATATTATTCTCCAGAGTGGTGAGAATAGCTTCTGGCGATGCAGTAATTCTTTCAATCTCAAGAAGATATTTGAGCTCTAGTCGTACTATGGGAGAGAAGGTTAGGTCGTTACTGTTAATCAGTGATTTGGCCAGGGAAGAAAACTTTTCCGTTAAACCACAGTAGAGCCAAACAACAATGTGGGTGTCAAGGTAAATCGAGCTCAATCTCTCCCTCCCAATCAATGGTGACCAACTCTTCCGGGTCGCCAATGATAACCCCTGGACGATGTACTAAGTTCTTGAACTTATCCGGCTCCTCCACTGGCAGTATTCGTAGGCGTTTACCCCTCCGATTAATTTCCAGCGGTATGCCGGTTGCCAGCACCTCATCTAGCAGGTTGTAAAGATTACCCCTCAGCTCCGTTGGCGTAATTTGTTTCATCCTATTCTGTTCAATGTACGTTCAAAATTAGTCTAACGTACATCAAAGCAAGATACTTTCCCTCAAAAGTCTATTTTCGCCCAGCCGCAGTCATCAGATGTTGCCATATTTTGGTGAAATCTACTATAATTGAGTCAGTCCTCGGGGAGAGGATGTTTACCATCCAGGGGGTCTGGTATGCAAACTAAATATCAATACGGGATCTACATTGGTCGGTTCCAGCCTTTTCATCTCGGTCATTTACGCACCCTTAATCTTGCGCTAGAAAAGGCTGAGCAAGTCATTATCATTTTAGGTAGTCATCGGGTGGCCGCGGATACCCGCAACCCCTGGCGATCGCCAGAACGGATGGCGATGATTGAGGCTTGTTTAAGCCCCCAAATACTGAAAAGGGTGCATTTTTTGACGGTGCGGGATTGGCTTTACAGCGATAATTTGTGGTTGGCAGCGGTGCAGCAACAGGTTTTGAAAATTACTGGGGGTAGCAATTCCGTTGTTGTTTTGGGCCATCGCAAGGATGCTTCTTCCTATTACTTGAATTTGTTTCCCCAATGGGATTACTTGGAAACGGGCCATTATCCAGATTTCAGTTCTACCGCTATTCGTGGGGCTTATTTTGAGGGTAAGGAAGGGGATTATCTCGATAAAGTGCCCCCGGCGATCGCCGACTATTTACAAACTTTTCAAAAGAGTGAGCGGTACATTGCTCTTTGTGATGAGTATCAATTTTTGCAGGCTTATAAACAGGCCTGGGCCACGGCTCCCTATGCTCCGACTTTTATAACCACGGATGCCGTGGTGGTGCAAGCGGGTCATGTGCTGATGGTACGTCGTCAAGCCAAACCAGGTTTGGGACTAATTGCTTTACCCGGGGGTTTTATTAAGCAAAATGAAACTCTGGTGGAGGGAATGTTGCGGGAGTTGAAGGAGGAAACCCGTCTCAAGGTGCCTCTACCGGTTTTGCGGGGTTCCATTGTGGACAGCCACGTTTTTGATGCCCCTGGGCGCTCCCTACGGGGAAGGACTATCACCCACGCGTACTTCATCCAATTGCCGGGGGGCGAATTGCCAGCCGTAAAAGGGGGCGATGATGCCCAAAAAGCTTGGTGGATGTCCTTAGCGGATCTCTATGCCCAGGAAGAACAAATTTACGAAGATCACTTCCAGATTATTCAGCATTTTGTCAGCAAAGTTTAGCCCCATCCTGTTGATTTAACTACTATGAATACTAATCTCATTCTGGATGTGGACTCCTATAAAGTGAGCCACTGGTTGCAGTATCCTCCTGACACAACGGCAATGTATTCCTATGTGGAAAGTCGTGGGGGAAGGTATCCTGTCACTGTCTTTTTTGGTCTCCAATACATTTTAAAGCGGTATCTGACTCAATCCATTGAACCCTGGATGGTGGAGGAAGCTAATCGCCTTTTGACAGCCCATGGCTTACCTTTCAACTATGGCGGTTGGCGATACATTGCGGAGGATTTGCAGGGTCGTTTACCTGTACGTATTAAGGCGGTTCCAGAGGGCTCGGTCATCCCGGTTCATAATGTTTTGATGACAGTGGAATCCACGGACCCAAAGGTTTTTTGGTTAGTTTCCTGGTTAGAAACTTTGTTGATGCGGGTTTGGTATCCCATTACGGTGGCAACCCAGAGTTGGCATTTAAAACAACGCATCTATCAATCCCTATGCCGTACTGCGGATGATCCTGATGGTGAAATCAATTTTAAACTCCACGATTTTGGGGCCCGGGGGGTTTCTAGTGGTGAATCGTCCGGCATTGGCGGACTGGCTCACTTAGTTAATTTCCAAGGTTCTGACACAGTAAAGGCCCTGGTGTATGGGCAGCAATATTACAACTGCCCCATGGCGGCCTATTCGATTCCCGCCGCAGAACATTCCACCATTACAGCTTGGGGAAGGGAAGGGGAAGTTTTGGCCTATGAAAATATGTTGACCCAGTTTGCCAAGCCAGGGTCGGTGTTGGCGGTGGTTTCCGATTCCTATGATCTCTGGAATGCCATTGACCATCTCTGGGGCGATCGCCTAAGGGCACAGGTGCTTGATTCGGGGGCTACGGTGGTTATCCGTCCGGATTCAGGTGACCCGGTGGCCATTGTGACTCAAACTTTGGAACGGTTGGAGGCTTGTTTTGGCAGCACCCTCAACAGTAAGGGCTTTCGGGTTCTAAATGCTGTGCGGGTTATCCAAGGGGATGGGGTTGATGAAGAGAGTATCAGCGCCATTCTAGAGAAGACTGAGAGCCTTGGCTTTAGTACTACTAATTTAGCTTTTGGTATGGGGGGAGCTTTGTTGCAAAAGGTGAATCGGGATACCCAAAAATTTGCCATGAAGTGCAGTGAGGTAACGGTGCAGGACAAGGCGATCCCTGTCTATAAAGACCCTGTTACTGATCCTGGTAAAGCTAGCAAAAGGGGACGATTATCCCTCGTTAGAACTGACTCTGGCTATGAGACTGTACCCACTTCTTCTCAGGATTTATTGCAGGTTGTCTATGAAAATGGACATTTACTGCAAGACCAATGCTTGGATGCTATTCGTCAACGGGCCTGGTCATTAGTCAATGGAGATGTTCCCCCAAGCTAGTGGGGATAAAGCAAAGCTAGATAAAGTTCTGTCTCCAGATGATAAGTATACTACGAACTACTACAATGCTTAATTTAGCACTGAGGTACCTCAGTTTCAGTGATCGATCTTATCATTGGCGGTGAATTGTTGCTGTTATATGAGCATAGTTCATTGATGATCGCTCCCTGAAACATCACAAAAAAGGTTTAGGGCAGTCTTAGTTTGTTGACTATCACCCTTAAATCTCAACATCAATGGAATAAATACTGTAAAGTAAGCTACTTTTTATTTGTCTTTTTGGCAAAACGTTATGTTATCTTAACTTTTGTGGGGCAATGACTCTCCTACGCTGGCTGGTTTATCGGCTCTGTTGCATAGTGCCAATCTTCGCTGAATTCGATGATTACTGCATAGCAGCGTACTTATTACTTTTTTGGCAGTACTTTAGGAGTGTTCAGTCCTTCATGGTTGACTACAGGAAAGCCCGATTAAAATGGGAAGACTATTGGTTCAAGACCTTACACAGATGGTGGTCCTGCCCTTTAACCTGCCCGGTTGAGAAGCCTCATCATGGCCACATTTTTTGGAGTTGGTTCGGTAGTTTTTTGGCGATTTCTATCTGTGCTTACTTGACGGTAAAAACGAATTCCCCGCTTTTAATGGCTCCCTTTGGGGCCACTAGTGTTTTAATTTTTGGTGTTCCTGATAGCCCCTTAGCCCAACCCCGTAACGTCATCGGTGGCAATCTGTTAGCGGCATTGGTGAGTCTAACGGTTTTGCATTTTCTCGGTTCTTCACCCATGGCGATGGGGGCGGCAGTGTCGCTAGCCATCGGCATTATGCAATTTACTGGAACATTGCATCCTCCTTCAGGAGCCGTTGCTTTGGTGGTTATGATGACCAGACCAGACTGGAACTTTATCCTAACGCCAACCTTGGAAGGTTCAATGCTTTTAGTGCTGTGTGCTGTAGTTTTCAATAATTTGGCGGAAGAAAGAACCTATCCTAAGCACTGGCTATAACTTTGTTTCGGTTGTGGGATTGTTGAGGCGATCATCGTACCGGTCCAGTGATCAACGGCCATCTCAGCTGGGTTCCCACGCAGGCATGCCAGCGGTGTGGCTTAGAGTTTAGGTATATGCGGTCTTTTCAGAAACCATACTGATTTGACTGGGCAAGGTTTTAAACGGACAGGGTCTAGCTATGACTACGGTTAATGGTAATACATCCAATACATCTATCAGACTCGGTGATGGAAAATCCGGCTCTAGGAATCTCTGGTGATCGCCTTGAGTAACTTCAGTGTGCGGGGAGTGAAAATTCCCAATAGGTTATGGCTGTTACGTCCAACCCAGAAAAGTTTTAGTACAGTTGATGGTGAAGCCCTCCCCATAGATTATGCCTGCCAACGTGCTACCAGAAATTTACCGCCCCAGTCGGCGAACGGTTTATGAGCTGCCCCTTTACGCCTGCCCGGTATCAGCCGGCTTTCCCTCTCCGGCGCAGGACTATTTAGAGGGAAAGTTAGACCTAAATCAATATCTGATCAAACATCCTGCTGCCGCCTTCTTTGTGTAAGTGACTGGGGATTCGATGATTGGGGCCGGGATTCATGCCGGGGATATTTTGATTGTGGATCGTTCCCTGGAGCCACGGGACGGCAAGGTGGTGATCGCTGTGGTCAATGGGGAATTGTTAGTTAAACGGTTGAGGATGGAAAAGCAAAAAATTTATCTAGCTTCTGAAAATTCTGACTATCCGTCCCTGGTCATCACTGATTTAATAGACTTTGAAGTGTGGGGCGTGGTCACCAATGTGATTCATTCCCTATGAACAGCATTGCCCTGGTGGATTGCAATAATTTCTATGTGTCCTGTGAGCGGATCTTTCAACCCCTATTAAACGGAAAGCCGGTGATGGTACTTTCCAATAATGATGGTTGTGTAGTGGCAAGGTCGTCAGAAGCTAAAGCTTTAGGAGTCAAGATGGGAGTGCCGTTTGAGAATAATTAGCAATAATTTATGTTGAGCGACGGGGAATCAAAAAAATTCCACGATAGAATTAGGGTTGTGGCAGCTATTCAATGTTTCATGAAATTGAATGAAAATTAACCGTCAGGGGCAGGCAAAAGTATTAACTGAGCAGGAATTACATGACTTGTTCACCATTGGCTTGCTCACTCCCCGCGATCGCCTTTTATTCGGGATCTGCCTTTATACTGGTTGCCGTATTGGTGAAGCCTGTTCTTTGGCTTGGGCTGATGTCACCACGGATGCCATGACTTTCCGCATTGAAAAAACTAAAACCAAATCCAGTCGCACTGTGGCCATTACTCCAGCGTTGCAAGTTTTATTTGATGAGTACCGGCAAGCCCAACAATTCGTTAGGTTTTCATCGTCCTATGTATTTCGGGGCAAACGGGTGGGGTCACATTTTCATCCTTCCATGGCCCACAAAATTTTGAAAGCTGCTACGGATAGGATTGAAGTCAGGGGGGTATCTACCCATTCTTTCCGCCGGACTGCGTTAACGATGATGTGTCGCAAGGGGATTAATCTCCGGGTTATTCAAAAGATTAGTGGTCATAAGAATTTGAATGTGTTGTCCCACTACCTGGAGGTTTCTGAACAAGAGAAGGAGCAAGCCTTGTCAACAATTTCATTTTGAAATCGACTATCATTTCAGTACATTTGACCCCATAGAGATATCCCACAAATCTGACGGGTGCTATCTTCCCAACAATAAGGCGATCACCAAGAATTTTATTACCTGTCAACAGATGCAATGAGTGGGCAAAAGCTCTCTTCATTATCATCATCAGATATAGATGACCATTGAGAAGAATACCTTTCTAATTCTGATTTGAATGACATCATACTTTTAATCTTAAGATCAAGCTCTGTTATTTTGTTGATCAATAATATTTTTACTAAGTCACAAGAATTTTTTCCATGACTTGTAACTTCTAAAATTTGCTTAATTTCTTCTAAAGAGAAGCCTAAAGACTGGGCTTTCTTAATAAATTTAACTTGCTGAATAGCATTTTTGCTGTAATAACGATAATGATTGTCTCCCCTTTCTTCAGGAAAGAGTAAATGAAGTGTTTCATAATATCTTAGAGTGCCGACGGAAACCCCGGTCTGTTTAGCAATATCCCCAATTTTTAAGAGACTAACCATAATCTTCACTCTTTTTGAAGGGTACTAATCTTTCTATTGTAAACCCTCTAGTTAGCTATAGGGTCAAGCCCTTTACATAAAAAACAATATTAAAAAATAGTGGTTGTAACCCTTGACTCTATAGTCCACTACAGGGTCTACATTTAGCTTATTAACCTGCAATATCTTTTTTGAGGTGAGCCTAATGACAATTGTCCATGAACGCCTAACTGAAACCACACTTCTGAAGGTGTATAGAATGTCTACTCCAGACCATAACTGCCCTTGGGGACTGAAAGCTATCAATTTGTTACAAGAGCAAGGTATTCCTTACGAGGATATTAAATTAACAACTCAAGATGAAGTTAATTCATTTAAGATCAAATATGAGGTGGCAACCACACCTCAAATCTTTCAAGGAGAGACAAGGATTGGGGGCTATACTGACCTGGCTAAACTGTTGATGGTTGATCCAGAAAAGGCTGATTACTCCTATACCCCAGTAATTGCTCTATTTTCAACGGCTGGGCTAATTACCTTGGCAACATCCCTAGGATTAACTGGATTAATGGGAATTTCTTTATCCATGCTTGCCTCGTTGAAGTTAATGGATATTGAGTCTTTTGCTAATAGCTTTGAAAAATATGACTTGATTACTAAAAAATGCAAAGCTTATGGTAAAGTTTATCCTTTTATTGAATTAATCTTAGGTTTGGGTTATTTATCGGGAATAGCACCATTAGCCACTGGCATTGTTTCTTTTTTAGTTGGCATTAGTGGTACAGCATCAGTTTTTAAGGCTGTTTACATTGATAAACTATCTTTGAATTGTGCTTGTATTGGAGGCAATTCAAAGGCACCTTTAGGGATTATTAGTTTTTCCGAGAATGCAATCATGGCTCTGATGGGAGTTAGTTTGCTGTTCTCTTCTGTAGGTCAACCAGTATTAAGTACAGGGGAAATTAATGATTTTTGGGTGTCCAATAGAATAGAAACGGTGGAAATTAAACACTAATTGATTTTTATTAATTGGATAATTTTAGGATTTTATGAGCTATGGATAGTGGTAATCAATTTACTGTCCATAGCTATTTCAATATTTAAAGTTGAATCTTCCGTTGACTTTTTCACCATCAATGTCACTCAAAATTGCAAGTTTATAATCCCCTGAGACTTGGGTAGAAAGAAGAGCTGTATAGTGCTTATCTTGATCACTATAGGCAAAGTTAATGTCTTGCTGGCTACCATCGGGAAACTGAATTTTTCCGGTCACAACGGCATTGGGAACTGCTTCATGTTCAATGCCTTTCTGTAGGTAAAAATCCAGATGGAAACCCCCAGCTTCTTTAATGGGAAGTAATTCTAAATGGTAATCACCCATTTCAATGACCTGTCCCCCTTGGGCCCCATGGGATTCGGCTTTGTCCTGCTCGATATTTTCCGTTGAGGCATTGCTAGGACTTGGGGATGGACTCACCGCAACATCCGTTGTTGGCGTTGGATTACCACAGGCATTGAGCAGAAAAACTGTGGTTAAAAGGATGACAGGATTGGCTACGATTTGATATTTCATAAATAAGTTAATAATTTAAACTTTTGTCAGGACATTAATGGGAGTTGATTCTGGAGTAGTAACACTAGCTAATGGACGTAAAAATCGTCCAAATTGGGCATACAAAGCTGGTAATACCAATAGAGTTAAAGCGGTGGAGGTGAAGAGTCCCCCCAAAATGACGATCGCCAGGGGTTGGAGGATTTCCTTACCGGCTCCGGTGCCGATCGCCAGGGGCAACATACCCAGGGCGGAGGTGAGGGCAGTCATCAAAATGGCGACTAATCTTTCTTGGGAACCTTCATGGATCACCTGGGCTAGGGGCAATGCTAGGGCAAACTTTTGATTGTAGTTATCCACCAGCAATAAACCATTACGGACAGCCACTCCGAATAGGGTAATAAAACCCACCAAAGAAGCAACGGAAATAACGCCCCCCGTCACGGCGATCGCCAAAATTCCTCCAGCCAAAGCCAAGGGAAGATTGACCATAATCATTAGAGTTGCGGCTAGGGATTTGACCGCGAAATACATCAAAATAGTGATGACAACGATGGATAAAAAGCCAAACAGTAAAAGATTTTGACTGGCCCGTTCCTCCGATTCAAACTGACCACCGTACTGGATGAAATAACCCGTAGGAAGAGAAACTTTTTCCTTTACTTGGGCTTGAATATCGTTGACCACAGACCGCAAATCTCGGCCCTTAACGTTGGCAGAAGCAACAATTAACCGGGAAACATTTTCTCGATTGATGGTATTGGGGCCGGTGCCATAAGTAATTTGGGCGACTTGGGCTAGGGGAATTTTGGTGCCGCTGGGGGTATCCACCAGTAAATTACTAATGGTTTCTAGGTTATTGCGGGCATCTGCTTTCAGCCAAACCAGCAGATCAAATAATTGTTGATCCTGCAAAACTTGGGAGGCTACTCTACCGTTCAATGCGGTTTCTACTAACTGAGAAAGTTCGCCAACGGTTAACCCATAACGCCCGGCCGCTAGGCGATCAAACTGAATTTGTACCTGACGCACCGGGACTTGGGGTTCTAGTTGTAAATCCACCAGCCCAGGAATCTCCGCCATGGCCGTTTCCACCGATTTCCCCAGGGTGCGGAGTTGTTCTAAGTCGGGGCCAAAAATTTTAACGGCGATCGCACTTCTGACCCCCGATAACACTTCATCCATGCGGTGGGAAATAAAACCGCCAATGTTGGGAGCCACCCCAGGAATTTTGTCAAACTCAGCCCGTAGGGTTTCAATACTCCCTTCCCGGTCGGCCATCCCTGCGTCACTAAGTTCTACGTCCAAATGGCCTAAATTGACCCCACCGGCATCGGCATCCCCAGGGGCCCGGCCAGAACGTAATTGTACGGAGCTAAAGCGGGGATCTTCTTTGAGAGCATCCTGGAGGGCAAAACCAACCCGATTAGTGGCTTCCAGGGAACTACCGGGATAAAGCAGTAGGGCATTAACCAAGGATTGTTCTTGGAATTCTGGCAGAAAAACCCGCCCCATACTGGGTACTAGGCTGAGGGAAAAGATAAAAAAGGCGATCGCCGCCCCAATAATCCAGCGGGGATGGTGGGTACTGAACTTTAATAAGGGCTGATAAATCCTCCGGCTAATGTGAGCCAACCAAGTTTCATCACTGGGCAAACGGCAGGGGGCTAATAGGAGGGCACAGAGGGCTGGGGAAAGGGTCATGGCCACTAGGGTCGAAGCCATAATGGACAACAAATAAGCCACCCCCATGGGGGCAAAAATGCGCCCTTCTACCCCCGTCAGACTAAAAATGGGGGCAAAGACAACAACGATGATGACTGTGGAAAAAATCACACTGGTACGAACTTCCACAGAGGTGTCGTAAACCACTTGAAAGGGATGCTTGGGATTACCCAAAGCTTGATTTTTGCGGAGACCCCGGTAGCAATTTTCCATATCAACGATGGAGTCATCCACTACAGAGCCGATCGCCACCGCTAAACCTCCTAGGGTCATGGCGTTAATACCTTGACCGAACCAACCTAAAATCATCATGCCAATGAGAATGGAGAGGGGAATGGCACTGAGGGTAATAATCGCAGTGCGCCAATTCATTAGAAACATCACCATCACCACAGCGACGATGATAATGCCATCCCGCAAAGAATCCCGCACATTGGCGATCGCCGCATCAATAAAACTTTCTTGGCGAAACGTAACCTGGAGATTGACCCCGGCAGGGAGGGCGGCCTTTACTTCTGCCATGGTTCTTTCCACCGCTTTGGTCACCGTGGGGGTATCAGCCTGGGGTTGTTTATCAATTACCAGCACCACCGCCCGTTGGCCATCCACACTGCCATCGCCCCTCATCAAAGCCGGGCCAATGACCACTTCCGCCACATCCCGGAGCAGAATCGGTGTCCCATCCCTAGCTGTCACCACGGAATCCGCCAATTGGGATAAATTTTCGATGCGCCCTAACCCTCGAATCACATCTTCTTGGTCGGCAGTTAATAAAAATCCCCCCGCTGCATTGACATTGGCCTCCTCCACCGCCTCGGTCACCTGTTGGAGGGAAATATTAAAAGCCTTGAGGCGGGCAGGATCGACTAAAACCTGATACTGCTTAACGTCCCCCCCATAAACGACTACTTGGGAAACTCCCGGTACGGCCAAAATTTGATTGGTGATTTCCCGGTCCACCCGCCGCCGCACTTCCATCAAATTGACCTGGGGGTTTGTCGGGGACTCCTCCACGGTTAAGGCGTACATCAAAATGGTGCTAATGGGGGAAGATACAGGGGAGATTTGTGGTTCCTCTGCTCCGCTGGGTAATTTACTCCGGGCCGATTGGAGTCTTTCCGTTACCAATTGTCTGGCTCGATAAATGTCTGTGTTATCGGCAAAAATAGCCTTAACCACGGAAATGCCCACCGCTGAGGAAGACCGCACCATTTCTACCCCTGGGGTGCCATTCACCGCACTTTCGATGGGCAGAGTAATTAGAGTTTCCACTTCCTCCGGCGCTAAACCGGGGGCCTCGGTTTGAATTTCCACCTGGGGCGGTGCAAAGGGGGGGAACACATCCAACGGCATCCGGGTGAGGTTGTAGGTTCCTAAAATAGCTACCAAAATGGCTCCAATAACCACTAGCCAACGTTGGGTGATCGACCATTTGAGGATGGCATTAAGCATTTTCTAAGCAAATAGCAAGGGTAAATGGATGGCTTGAGGAATTCGGATTATTTAGGGGAAATCCTGGTGGGATGGGGTTTCAATCAGGACTTTTTCAATTTCCAGGGATGGTTCCTCTGGGCTAGACGTTAAGCTAGGCTCCCGCAACTGCTGACTTTGTTGGCGTTTTCCCCACAGGCTACCGGCCCAAAATAATCCGGCGGCCACAACTGTTCCCCCCAAGGGGAAAAGCCATGACGTTACTCCAGGCAGGGCAAAAGTAGATGCGGTTATTTCTGTAGATTCTTCAGTCTCTTCTATTTTTTCTGCTGGTTTAGCCCGCAAAGATTGGGCATAGAGCTGACTAGCCCGTTGGCTGACCACTAAATCCCCGGCAAACAAACCGTCGGTGATTTCCACCCAGTCCCCGGCGGTCTGCCCCAGGGTAACGGTAATGGGTTCAAAAACATTGCCATTCTGCACAAAGACCAGATTTTGCTGATCATTGGTTTTGACTATCGCCGAGGAGGGAACAGCAAGCACAGGGGTCGAGGTACGGTCGGTTAGGACTTCCAACTCCACAAACAGGCCGGGCTTCAGTTGACCGTCGGGATTATCCAATGTCGCTTTGACGGAAACGATCCGATTGTCTCCTTCCACCACGGAGCCGATTTGATTGATCCTGCCCCTAAAGGTTTTATCCGGTGAACTACTGACCCAGCCCCGAATACCTTGGCCCCGGCGAATTTTGTTTAGATCCTTCTCGTAGATATTGGCTGAAACTTGAACTTGCTGACTATTAATTAGGGTAAAAATTGGCTCCCCTGCATCTTGGCGAGACTCTCCGACTTTAATCTCATGTTCTGGGGTAGTGGCAGGGTCAACAACGATCCCATCGATGGGGGCTTTAATGACAATGGTGCCATCGGGGCGGGCATCAGTCCCCAATTGTTGTAAACGGGTTTGATAGTTTTCCTCGCTCAATTTGACCTGTTTTTGAGCCACGCTTAAGGCAGCTTGGGCCCGCTTAATTTGAGCTTGGGCTTCACTGACCGGCAAACGACTTTGGGTTCTCACTAAATTAGCCTGGGCTTGGGCTAAGGCCACTTCTGATTCTAAAAACTGGCGACGGGGGAGGGCCCCATTGGCTTCTAACTCCTGGTCTCGCTGGTAACGTTCTTGGGCAAATTCCTTAGCAATGCGGGCTTCTTCAATTTCACTCTTGGCTACCTGTTGTTGTTGGCGGTAATTTTCCTGGGCTAGTGCCAAATCCGCTTGGGCCTCTTCCACAGCGGCGATCGCCAAACTTTGTCTGTCTTGAGCGGTGGTGCGGAGTTCAGCTAATTCAGCGCTGGTCATAATCGCCACTGGTTGGCCAGCCCTGACCGTTGCCCCAGGCAAAACCAAGAGTTTGAGTAACTTTCCCCCCACTGGTGTTGTAACTTCTACCCTTTGTTGCGGCAGGGTTTCAATCTGCCCCGTTGTTCTAATGCCAGTGTCTAGATAACGAGATTGTACAGGCTCCACTTGAATATCCAGACGACGAATGGTATCCCCATCAAGGGAAATGCCCTGGGCCGACTGGGCCGATTCACTTTGGTGAAATTCATCTCCGTGCCCTGCATGGGCAAAAGTTACCGTAGGAGATCCCGTTAACATTCCCAACATCAGGGTCAAAGCCCAACTCCGAGCAATCATCCGGCTTTGCATAGAACTATGACAACGCAACGTCCTCAGTGTTTCATAGCAATATGAAATCAAGATGAAATGGGATTACGACCGGGCGATCGTCTCCCATCTCTAGGCGGCGATAAAATAAGAAGAATCTAGCATTGATGCAATCTCAGCAGAGGGCCGTCCCCATGACCGTCGTCACTTCTCCGCCTATTCTGACCAAAAATCAACATTTCGTTCTACCCGGTTACCACAGTTGGGAAACGTTTAAAGCCATTCAAGGGGCGATGGCTCAAGGGCCAGGGCTACGCATGACCTATTTAGATGGAGTAATTGAGTTCATGACCCTGGGAGAATATCACGAGTCAATAAAAACCATTATTGGATTTCTAATTGAATATTATCTGTTCACTCAAGGAATCGAATTTATTCCAGTAGGTAGTGCGACCCGTGAATCAAAGGAAAAGTCTGTATCTTTTGAGCCGGATGAATCTTACTATCTCGGGGAGAAAAAGGAGCATCCTGATTTAGCTATTGAGGTCAATGTTACCAGTGGTAGTCCTAAGAAACTCGAAAAATATCAGCGGCTTAGCATTCGTGAGGTTTGGATGTGGCAGGATAATAAATTTTTTATTTACTCCCTAGACGGCGATCGCTACCAAGAAACCCCCAAAAGCCAATTACTCCCTGATTTAGATTTTACGTTGCTAGAAGCATGTGTCTTGATGCCCTCCCGACTAGAGGCCATCCAAAGGTTTACCGCTCAATCAAAGTAAGTGTATCTCTTGATCTAACGGCAATCACCAATAAACCCTTAGTAAAAGTGTGTAACAGGTCAAACTCTTTTTTTGATGGCGATCGCCTAATGCTCCGTGAGAGAATACCCACCATGAAGTTCACGACTAAGGACTGTCAGGATAGACTAAGAAAAGTGGTGAGTGAGATTTTTTGGGTATTATCTTGAAAATTTATAACCAAAAGACATTAATTTTTTCTTGATTTCCAGTAAACTGGCAAATAAAAACTGTAACCCCAATCTTTAGTTTCAATTGTATCTGGAGTTATCGAATATTTTGGTTTTTTATGTTCAACTAAAATTCCCCTTTTATGAAAAACAAATAGTGATAAATTATTTTTCTGAAAATGCTCATATTCATTCCAAAGAATTAAAACCCCACTGACACTTCTGTAGTCATTTTTTAATAGGCTTTCAATATCATTTTTTACATTTTCTATTTTTTGGGGTATTTTATTTAAGTGTTGATCTAACTCAACTTGTAAACATGGGCAAATACCTGATATATCAAGGACAAGAACTCCACAAGATTTTAATTTTTTTATTTCAGAGAATTCTTTTATTTGTCTATTTGATTGTTTTATCTTAGATTGAATAATTATTTTGTCACAATGATTCATTAATCTTTTACACTCAAACAAAATCACTGATGGAGGACTAGATATAATAAGCTTAAAATCAGGAGATGAAGTTTCTCTTTCTGGAATCGCTTCTATTGAATAGTTATGTTTATTAAGATATCGTGCAGCGCAAGCAAATTCTGTCATTAATGATAAATAATCTTCATTGCTTAACACTCTAGATTTATTTCTTTTGATTATGTCTGGATTTCTATAATTACCGAAATTACCTAAAATAAAATCATTTTTTGTTCTGCCACTGCATTTATTGATGATAAAATTCATTAAAACAACTTCTAGTATCTGATTAATTTTATCTTCATTTTCTGGCCATTTGATAACTCCACCTTGATCAATCATCAAATCGCAAATCTCTAAAGATTTTCGTGCTGGATGATCTTTATATTTTTTCTTATTTAAAATAGAATCATATTTATCTCCTAAAATTTCTTTTATAAATTCTTTTTGTTTAGAAAAATTTGAATATAAAAGATAGCTATTTTTTTGATTGTAAAAATTTGGCTTAAGTGTATAAATCATAATATTAATTGGTTTTGCTAATCTCAAAATCAACGAAGATAGTTGCTTGTTCCCATACTAACTCAGTTGCTAAAGCGACCATATTGGGAAGATAGCCATATTGTCGCAATAGAGGCTTGACCATAACCTTAATTCTGCCTCTTGCGCCTTCCCGTAGGTTCCAATCAATCGACACATTTTTGCGGATGCGGTCAGTGAGGACAAGTGCTAGCTCGCGTAGTTGAGGAGCCCCCATAACATCTCTGGCACTGTCATTTTGGGCAAGAGCATCATAAAAAGCAAGCTCAACTGATTAAGCCTAAGCTTTTCGGTGGGCAGGCATTATTCTCCGGTGTATTTTTCCAGCCACTTAATTACGTCATCGGCATTTTTATCCGGTGGAAAGACTGGATAGAAAAATTTGATAATTTTGCCTTCTTCAACAATCAGGGTAACTCGCTTGATGAAATATTTACCTTCTACTTCAAACATTGGCAATTGCAACATAGTGGTAAAGTTCAATGCATGATCACTCAAAAGTTCAAAAGGTAAATGTAGCCTTGTCTTTGCCTCTAATTGATGGTTAGTGCTTTGGGTGCTAAGACCAAATACGCTTGCCCCCAATTTATTTAGCTGTTGATAATGATCCCGAAAATTACAGGACTGTGGCGTACATCCTCTTGCTCCAGGTATCCCATCCCATTGGTCAGGAAGGGGGATTCCAGGTTGCCCTGTCATGGGATAGCAGTAAACCACAACGCGACCTAAGATTATTGATAAATCAACATATTCACCTTGAGTTGAAGGTAAAGAGATGGACGGCAAATATATTCCCAGTAAATGACTACAAGCACCATCATCAACTGGAATGGGGAGATCGGGGGGCAATTCTGTCAACTTATCCATATAGCTTTTTATAACAGGAACTTTAGGCGATCGCCGACTTCACCCGTCAACAGAACCAAGCCTGGGCAACAGCCAGGAACGTTCAAGCGCAGGCGGGACAGGGCATTATCGGAGACATTGAGGGCCAACAGGCGATAGTTGGTAAAGCCGTGTTTGTTCAGGCCCAGGTCAATCATGTTGCTACAAACCTGATAGAGCAAAGTCAGCAGTGGGAAGCTGAAGGTAAAACCGTCGTCTGGGTTGCCTACGCTGGAGAGATTTTAGGTCTCATTGCCGTGGCAGATACTGTACGACCCACCGCCGCCCAGGCGATCGCCCGATTAAAACGATTAGGAATTGAGCGAATTGTCATGCTAACTGGGGATAACTCACGTACCGCCCACAGCATTGCTCAACAGGTGGGAGTTAATCAGGTTTATGCAGAACTTTTGCCCGAAGATAAAGTGGATGTGATTCGCCAACTCCAGAAGCAGTATCAATCCGTCGCCATGGTGGGAGACGGCATCAATGATGCACCCGCCTTAGCTCAGGCATCTGTTGGTATTGCGATGGGGGCCGCTGGTAGTGATGTGGCCTTAGAAACCGCAGATATTGTCTTAATGGCGGATCGTTTGGAGCGGTTAGAACACGCCATTCGTTTGGGTCGTCGCGCTCAAGGAGTGGTCAAACAAAACATTGTGTTTGCCCTTGGTTTTGTGATGATTCTGTTGATTGCAAACTTTGCGGGTAATATCACGCTGCCCTTTGGGGTTTTGGGGCATGAAGGCTCGACGGTAATCGTAACGTTGAGTGGATTGCGGTTACTAAGAGGGTAATTAATTAATGATGGAATTAAGAACCTGTTTATAAAGTCTGATTCTGCCCCCTAAATCCCCCAATACTGGGGGACTTTGACTTAGTTTCCCCCCAAACTTGGTGGGCCAGGGGGGCTTTTCAAACACGCTCTAAGCCCTGGTAGCATACATCATCACTAATACACCAACCAAGGCGATCGCCGCTCCAAGCCAGTCCAGGCGATCGACTACCACATTGTCTACTTGCCATCCCCAGATAATGGAGAGGATGATGAAAATTCCGCCATAGGCGGCATAGGCTCGCCCAAAGTTGGCAGGTTGAAGCGTTGCTACAAATCCATATACGGTGAGTAAAATTGCTCTAACTAATGCCAACCAAACACTTTTACCTTCCCGTATCCATAACCAAACTAAGTATCCGCCCCCAATTTCACACAAACCCGCCATGACAAAATAAAGCAGTGATCGCAGAATCATCGTCCATCTCCTTAATCCGATTCCTGCAAATGGTCTGCAACTTCCCGATACAAATTCATCACATGATTATCCGCCAAGCTGTAGTAAACATTACGGCCGACCCGGCGATACTTTACCAGGCGCTGCGATCGTAAAATTCGTAATTGATGGGAAACTGCCGATTCACTCACTTTCATCGCCGCTGCTAAATCACAGACACAGAGTTCTTGGCGGGCCAATGCCGACATTAAACGCAACCGACTCGGATCAGCTAGTGCACTGAAAAACTCCGCCATTTGCTGGGCCTGGTCCAATGACATCACCTCTGGTTGAACCTGTCGTACCTGCTCAAGATGAACAAGAGGTTGATCACAAAGGGGCATCTCTTCGTTCTGGCAGGATTGTGACTTTGACAACGAGGACTTACTCATAGAGGTTGGCGTTAGGAGCTAGGGAAAAATTTAAACTGGATTTAGAAAATGATTTTCATCCTAACATCTTTAATATCTGAGCATATCTTCAGGTGTTTCAAGATTTGTGCTACGGTTCAAGGAGGTTTTTCTTTAAATCACGTTGGCCGCCATGACCCAATCTTCACCGCTCAAAACTCAGCAAATGCAAGTCGGCGGCATGGACTGCACTAGTTGCAAGTTAAAAATTGAAGGTAGCTTGGAAAGATTGAAGGGAGTAGCAGAGGCCTCTGTCACGGTGGCCACGGGACGATTAACTGTTACCTATGATCCCAAGCAGGTCAGTGAAATAACCATTCAAGAACGGATCGCCGCCCTGGGTTACACCCTTGCAGAGCCAAAATCATCTGTAACGCTTAATGGTCATAAACATCCCCACTCCCATAGGGAAGAAGGCCATAGCCATAGTCATGGTGCTGGTGAATTTAATCTGAAACAAGAACTACTGCCCGTCCTGACGGCGATCGCCCTCTTTACCATTGCTATTTTGTTCGAGCAACCGTTACACAACACGCCAGGTCAGATTGCTGAATTTGCAGTGATTATTCCTGCCTATCTCTTGAGTGGTTGGACAGTGCTCAAAACAGCGGGACGCAATATTCTCAGAGGGCAGATTTTTGATGAAAACTTTTTAATGACGATCGCCACCTTGGGGGCCTTGGCAATTCATCAACTCCCCGAAGCCGTGGCCGTGATGTTGTTCTTTCGAGTGGGAGAGCTATTTCAAGAATACTCCGTTGGGCGATCGCGCCGTTCCATCAAAGCTTTACTGGAAGCACGTCCCGATACCGCGAACTTGAAGCGCAATGGTACAGTGCAACAAGTTTCCCCCGAAACGGTACAGGTTGATGACTTAATTTTGGTAAAGCCGGGTGAAAAAGTGCCCCTGGATGGCGAGATTTTAGGGGGAACTTCACAGGTAGATACTTCAGCACTGACTGGCGAATCGGTGCCCGGCACAGTTAAGCCTGGAGATACCATTCTTGCAGGCATGATCAACCAATCGGGTGTGTTGACAATTCGAGTCACCAAACTATTTAGTGAATCTTCGATCGCCAAAGTGCTCGATCTGGTTGAAAATGCGTCTAGCAAAAAGGCATCCACCGAGAAATTCATCACCCAATTTGCCCGCTACTACACTCCCGTTATCGTCTTTCTTTCGTTAGCCGTTGCCCTGTTACCACCTCTGTTCATCCCTGGGGCGGATCGAGCCGATTGGGTTTATCGTGCCTTGGTTCTGTTGGTGATTTCCTGTCCCTGTGGATTGGTGATCAGCATTCCGCTCGGCTATTTTGGTGGCATTGGGGGAGCCGCCAAACATGGGATTTTGATCAAGGGATCTACCTTTTTAGACTCCCTCACGGCCGTTAAAACCGTTGTGTTTGATAAAACTGGAACCTTAACCAAAGGCACATTTAAGGTTACTCAGGTCGTTACCAAAAATGGATTTTCTGAATCAGAATTGTTAACCCTAGCCGCAAAAGCCGAATCCCATTCCACTCATCCCATTGCCCTATCGATCCGCGAAGCTTATGCCCAGTCGATCGCTGACTCTGAAGTGGCCGACTACGAAGAAATTGCTGGGCATGGCATTCGAGCCGTTGTGCAAAATCAAGTCGTCATTGCGGGCAATGATCGCCTTTTGCATCGAGAAAAAATCGATCATGATACCTGTGACGTAGCCGGTACAGTGGTTCATCTCGCCGTAGATGGGCGCTATGGGGGCTATATTCTGATTGCCGACGAAATTAAGGAAGATGCGGTTCAAGCGATTCGAGACCTAAAACGCATGGGAGTTGAAAAGACCGTGATGCTGACCGGGGATAGTGAAATAGTAGCTCAATCCGTTGCCCAGCAAATTGGTTTAGATGCCTTTGTTGCTGAATTATTGCCAGAAGAAAAAGTCGATGAAATTGAGCAACTGCTAGATCCTTCAGGTAAAGCAAAACTGGCATTTGTAGGAGATGGTATTAATGATGCCCCCGTGATTGCCCGAGCCGATGTCGGTATAGCCATGGGGGGATTGGGCTCCGATGCTGCCATTGAAACAGCGGACGTGGTGTTGATGACCGATGCGCCCTCGAAGGTGGCCGAAGCGATTCATGTGGCCCGCAAAACTCGTCAAATTGTTGTACAGAACATTGTCCTAGCCCTAGGGATTAAAGCACTTTTTATCGCCCTGGGCACCATTGGCTTGGCAACCCTCTGGGAGGCGGTGTTTGCGGATGTGGGAGTAGCACTGTTAGCGATTTTGAATGCTACTCGGATTGCTAAGTAAAGTGCATTGACAGTATCCATACCCTGTTAGGTGAGATTTTTGGTACACTCTCGGGACTGTTGGTATGGTGGCGGACATATTGATAAGCGAATGGTGAATAAACTTCCCTGACCCAATTCACTCTCTACAGTCAAAACACCTTGATGCTTAACGGCGATCGCCTGGGCAATGGCAAGGCCTAATCCTGCCCCTCCCCGTTGTCGAGACCGGGCCGTGTCCACCCGATAAAAACGGTCAAAAACCCGGCTTTGATTCTCCGAAGCAATGCCAATGCCCGTATCTTGGACTTTGATGATGGCTTGCTGTTTATCGGTCTCAAGCATGACGGTTACCTCGCCCCCCGTTGGGGTGTAGTGAATGGCATTACTGATTAAATTACCCACCAAACGATAAAGCTGTTCTTCTTCTCCCCTGACCCAGATATTTGCTTGATTGTCTAACTTCGCAGATAACAATACCCCAGCGGCGATCGCCAAACCGGCAAATTCCTCTGTTAAATCCTCAACCAAATCATTGAGACAACAAAGGGTAAACTGAGTCGGATTAACTGTTGTTAAATCCATGCGGGAGAGGAGTAATAAATCATGGATTAAATGGCTGAGACGATAATTTTGTCGTTTTAAGGTTTGCAAGGTGCTATGGGTTTCTTCAGCATTAGGTTCTGCATTTAATGTCGTTTCCAACGTTGCCTGAATCGCCGTAATCGGTGTACGTAATTCGTGGGCAATATCAGCGGTGAACTGCTGGATTTGTTGGTAAGAACGATAAACTGGCTCCATGGCTAAGCCTGCTAACCACCAACTAGCACCACCGACCACAATCATCACAATGGGTAAACCCCAAACTAAAAAGCCTTGGATCGTGTGCAAATGATGGTCATATTCCACCAAGGAGCGCCCCACCTTTAAATAGCCCCAAGGTTCACCAGTAGCGGTTTTTAACTGCAACGAAACTTGGTGATAGCGGTTCCCTTTTTGATCCGTTAATGGTTTTTGACGGGTGGTTTCCCGCTCAAAGGCTAAGCCTGGGGGATTTTCCCCTGCCGTTGCTAATAATTGACCGTTTAAGTCTAAAAACCGGACATAATAGCCCGGCTGTTGGGTCGCATTGAGAATATGGCTCCGTTGAGGGAGCCTAGGGCAAGCCACATTACCCAAACAAAGATTAGGCAAAATTTGTTTAACTGACGGCTCTAACTGCCCTGGTTGTTGTAATAGTGGTTCCAATCCATCATGGAGAGTCCCCGCTAGGGAAGTAAGCTCTTGATCCAGCGATCGCCAATGATCCTGGGAAGTCATTTCATAAACGGCTAATCCACAAAGACCCAAAATTAGCCCCATGACCCCAGCATAATAACTGGCTAAACGCCAACGGGATAGATTGAATAATCTATTGTTCTGCATGGGTTGGATGGGGCTGGAAACGATACCCTAAGCCATACACGGTTTCAATGAGATTGCCATGGCCATACTCCTCTAATTTTCGCCGGAGCAAACGCACCTGGGCCGCTACAACATTACTGGTGGATTCCGCCGACAGCGCCCACAGTTGATTTTTAATCTGTTCACTACTAAGAATTTGCTGGGGATGTTTCATGAAGTACTCCAAAAGCTGGAACTCCTTGGCTGTGAGGGTAATTCTTGCTTCCTCTGGGGTTACTACCGCAAAAGTCCCATAATCTAATTCCCATTGCCCCACCTGTAACTGGGGGGGGTGCAATTCTGGCGATCTCCTTTGCAAAGAACGTAAACGGGCCAATAGTTCCGCCATGCCAAAGGGCTTAATTAAATAATCATCGGCCCCTGCGTCTAAACCCTCAACCCGGTCTGCAATTTGATCCTTCGCTGTCAGCATTAGAATCGGTAAAGAACTCCTTTGGCACCGGAGTTTTTGACACAATTCCAACCCTGATAACCCCGGCACCATCCAATCAAAAATAGCTAGGGTATAGTTCACCCAACCTTGATCCAGATAGCTCCAGGCTAAATTACCTTCCTGTACCCAATCAACAATGTAATTTTCCCTTCGGAGAGCTTTTTCTAAAGCCATTCCTAGATCTGGCTCATCCTCCACCAGTAAAAGTCTCATGCTTCCTCACTGACCATACCAGTTTTGATACCATTGCTTCATTTGCTTAATTTCCGCACTTTGGGAGCGGATAATGTCATCCATCAATTTATCCATCTCCGGGCGTTCCGTATTGGTTTTTAAATTGCTAGCCATCATCACTGCCATTTGGTGGTGGGGAATCATCTGACGAATAAATTCCCGGTCAAAGTTTTGGGCGGTGGCCAAAGCCTCTAAATCCATCGCCATCATGCCGTGACCTTGGTGCATTCCCATCATTCCCTGGCTCGACAAAGCAGGCACTGGTTGTTTAAACCATTGCTGATACCAGGTTTTCATTTCTTTGATTTCCCTTTCCTGGTCTCGGATAATATTCCGTGCCAACTCCTTGAGTTCAGGATGTTCGGCTTTTTGTAACGCCATCTCCGCCATATCAATGGCATCTTGATGGTGGGGAATCATCATTTCGATAAAACTTTGGTCTGTCCATTGCATGTGCATACCTTGTTGGGCCATCATCTGTGGTGGAGATTGATTGCGATAAACCGCTGTTACCCCAGCCGCTGAACCACTGAGGAGTAGTCCTGCCAACCCATATATCCAGAATTGATTACCCACGGGAATGCTTACCTCCTATTCCTTCTCTAATTCCAGTCTGGCAAAGCAAAATGAAATCAGGATGAAATTTAGAGCTCATTTATAAAGTCTTGTAATGGATAGCAAGTAGGAGAAGAAAAAAAGGAAAACTAAGAGTTAAGAGCAGAAGGAGACAAAGAGCATGAAAAGTCGACAGCCTATGAAACAGACCTGAGCGATGCAGAATGGG